>JAALLE010000043.1 GCA_011087605.1 Hyphomicrobiales bacterium | reverse complement strand
CGTCTGATGGGCCGTCTATAAAAGCATCAGGTTGGGGTAGCTGGGTAGTTACAGGCAATCAAACAAACAATCGGTGGAAACGTTAACCAAAATTAACTTTTTCATCGCCGCTCTGTCGCCAAACAGTACCAATATGGATCAGACCCTAGTATTATGACCAATCGGCGGGAACTTACGCGGGAATGTTTTTCAACATTTATCCCATGATCCCGTATACTATTCCGGAAACGGAACAAAATTGTGGGATATGGGATGCCGCGACGGGCGGTCGCAAGTTCCCGAATGTAAGGCGTAGAAAAATGGCAAAACGGGTTAAAAAATCAGCCAAAGAGTCCAGTGACGCACTAAATGCCGTCGAAGAGGCTTTGAAAATCGACTTTGGCCACGAAGCCAATGCCGATGCGGCAGAAGATCCCTATGCATCCGAACCACAGCAGCCAGAATATGATTCCGCCGAAACTCGGACCGCTGTCGCGCCCAGTTCACCCGCCGCTAATGATGAACGCGGATCAGGCAGCGCCAGATTTGCTGCAGCCCTGTCTCGTCGTCCCTCCAACGCCATTTTATGGACTGCCCTATTTGCCAGCATGGGTTGGATCGTAATTGCCCTTTGGGCCGGTTACACCGTATTGGGCGACACACTGATCGACCTAACTGCCTGGACCAAGCTGGGAGCAAATCCGGGTCTTATCTACTTTGTCGCCAGCGTTGCTTTGCCGATCCTGTTTATCTGGGGGTACGCCTTCATGCTAAGGCGCGCCCAGGAACTGAAGCTGGCCGCCCGATCAATGACAGAGGCCGCCTATCGCCTGATTGAACCGGAAAATGATGCGGTAAGTTCTGTCCGCAGTGTTGGCCAGGCCATTCGGGTCGAAGTTAACGCGCTGACCGATGGCATTGAACGCGCCATGGCCCGCGCCAGTGAATTGGAAGGCCTGGTTCACACTGAGGTTTCTTCCCTGGAGAATTCCTATTCAGACAATGAACTACGGATGCGCAGTCTGGTCGAAGAACTGGCAAACGAACGCGAGGCCATTGTCAATCACACCGAGAGGGTTCGTTCATCCATATCTGGTGCCAGTGAAACCCTTCAGGAAGATTTGACTTTATCGGCCCAGCAGATCAGCGAAAACGTGGCCCTTGCCCAGCAGCAATTTAGCGCTGCTTTAGGTGGCACCAATGATGATATGAAGGTCTCTTTGGATGAAGCCAGTTCGGCCCTGCTGGATCAAATTGTCCTTAAAGGACAGGAAATAGGTCAACAAATAGAGAATGTTGGCGGCAATATCGTCGATCAGATTGAATCCACCAGAGACAAAACCGGCACGGTCTTTGATGACATGCGAGCCATGCTGACTGTCGCCGGTGACAGCTTTAATTCGGCTCTGTCAGACAGAACCCAGGACATTGGCACACAGATTGATAATGCGGGCGCTGGCTTGATCGATAAGCTTCAGGCCACTGGCCAATCTGCCACCAGTGCAGTGGAGGACGTCACAGCCTCACTGACTTTTGCTTCAGAATCGCTTTCTGAAACTCTGACAGATCGCGGCAACGCGATCGCAGACCGTATCGATGCAAGTGCTGGAGCGCTGGTGGAATCCATCGCTACTACCGGAACCTCAACAAGCAACCAGCTGGAGATCAAGACTGGGGAACTTGCCGAGCGAATTAACTTTCTGTCGACCGAACTGCAAACCAAGCTCGGAGAGCAATTCTCATCGATCGACGAGAATCTGAATTCAAGCGGCAACACTCTGGTTGAAAAACTTGGCTCCCGTACTGGTGATTTGGCAGCAGTGCTTGCCGAAGGAACGCAGACTGTCGATCAGGCTCTGGAAGAGAAAATCACCAGTTTCGGTCAGGTACTTTCCGGACGTATTGAATCGATGACCAAACAGCTGGGTCAACGCAACAAGTCTTTAGATACCAGCGTCAACAAGATCGAAACCGCTCTGGAAGCGCGAACTCAGCAGATCAACGACACGTTGATTGAACGCTCCCGGGAAATTGCCTCTGCCTTTTCTGAAGGTCAGGCAATTATCAAAACCGACCTGACCAGTCAGCTTGAAGACACCAAGGAAACATTGGATAGCAAAGCGATGGAGCTCGGTCTGTCGCTGGCCGCAAAAGTTGACGAAATCAATCAACTCGTCGATCAGCAGGTCTCGGCTGCCGATAGTCAGTTGAAAATAAGAGCAACCACGGTTCAGGATCAGATAAAAGACACTAACAAACTGTTTGACCAGGGAACCAAGGAACTCGATCAAACATTCTCCACCAAACTCGATGATGTAAAACATCTGGTGGATCAAATGATCAGCTCGGCCGATGGTCAATTGGCTGCACGCGCCCTCAACGTCCAGGACCAGATCAAAGAGACAAGCGAGCTTCTTGATAACAGTTCACTGGAGTTGGGCTTAAATCTGTCCGGCAAAGTCGACGAAATAAACCAAATGGTCGATCAGCTAATTTCATCTGCGGACAGTCAGCTTTCTGCCCGCGCTATGAGCGTTCATGGCCAGATCAAAGAAACCAGCGAACTTCTCGACAATAAGGCACTGGAACTTGGTTTCTCTTTCGCCAGCAAGGTCGACGAGATCGGACAACAAGTCACCGAACAGGTGGATCAGGTTGGAGCGCGATTGGCCGAACAGGCGACGCAGGTTAACGAGCAATTACAAACCAGCCACGCGACCTTGTATGAAAAAGCTGATGATTATGGGCTGACACTGGCTTCGCATATTGCGCGGGCAGAACAAAAAGCCAAAGCCCAAATGGAAAGTACCGGTGAACAACTCACCGAAAAACTGGCCCATATAGACAGTCAACTTTTACAATCCGCCGAAGGCTTGCAAAATCGGGCCAGCAACCTTGGCAATACACTGAGTGGCCAGATTGACGAACTAAACAGCAAGGTTGCTGAACAGGTTGATGCCTCAACCAGTAAACTTGCCCAGCAGGTTGACGCATCGGGCAGCAGGTTGGCTCAGCACGTCGATGCGTCAGGCACCAGACTGGCCGAACATGTAGCAGCATCCAGCAACCGTTTGGCAGAACAAGTTGATACATCCAGCAGCAAGTTGGCAGAACAGGTCGATGCATCCAGCAACAAATTGGCGGAACAGGTCGATGCGTCCAGCAGCAGGTTTACAGAGCAGATTGATGCGTCCAGCAGCAACTTGGTGAATCAAGTTGTCACCTCAGGAAACACTCTGACGGAGCAGCTAAGTTCTTCTGGTAGCAACCTGTTAGGACACGTAAGCGAAGCTCACGGCAAGTTTGCAGCACAGATCGAAAGTGCTGACAGTCAACTCGCCAACCGTGCCCGGGCGATAACTGAATCGATTACCGAAACCACCGAAACACTGGACAACAAGGCTCTGGAGCTCAGCCTGTCGATGGCCGCTCGCGCCGAGGAAATAGAATCCCGCGTCACAGAACGTCTGGCCAGTATCAATGAGACAATTGCCAGAGGGACTGCTGCGGCGGACGAAATGTTGGCCAGTCGAACAGCCGGCATGAAATCCGCCTTCGACGAGCAGATTGGCGTGGTTGACCTCACCCTGGGCGCGCGTGTTGATGCCATAAACGCATCGCTGGATGCAGGTGCCAGCAAGGTCAACGAAGTTCTTGAAGAACGCGCCGGAGAACTCTCCACAGCACTGGACTCGCACTTGAGCAACATATCTTCGACGCTGGTATCTGAAGCGATGAAGGCTGAAAGTGCCATCACCACGTCGATGGCTTCCATGGAAGGCAAGATCGATGCGCAATTGACTGCAGCAGACGCCGCGCTGGCTGCCCGCGCTGATCAGGTGACCACTACCCTCAGCGAGCGCACCGCTGAACTCAACACATCACTGGCGGCGCGTTCGCGTGAATTGAGTCAATTGCTGACCCGCGACACGATGCCGATGTTGCGCAAATTTGAAGCAGACGGTCAGGCGGTTGCCGAAGCCCTTTCCAAATCAACCCAGGACATCACCACAGACCTGGAAGGCAAGCTGGCCTCCAGTTCCCGCCAGCTTAAGGCTTCTGCCGATGAAGCTGCCGGGAAACTGGAAGGCATGCTGGTCGCCTCTAACCAACGTATGGAAACGTCCGCCAACGCCGCTGCTGAAGACCTTGCGTCGCGGTATCTGTCACTGGAAGATCGCACTTCCGAACTGGTCAATCGCCTAACCAGTTCTTCTGAACAATTGTCCAGCGCGGTCAACAATCAGACCGATAGCATTGTTGCAAGTGGCGAATCCGTTACCAAGCAGATTGCAGACATTGCAGAGCATGTTGGCGAACGGATCCGCTCGGAGAGCGCCGCAATGGTCAACACTCTCACCGGCAAATCCAATGAATCCATTGAAGCTCTTGGTGAAACCAATGAGCGGCTGAGCCGAGAGATTGGCGGGCTGCTTGATCGGCTCGGTGAAAGCAACACGGATCTGGCTTCGCTGATATCTCTTGCAGACGAAAATCTGTCCTCCGCGCAAAATTCACTTAGCGCGCGCACGAAGGATTTCCAGCAGGTTGCCGGTCAGGCCTCAGAAGACCTCAACACATCCAGCAACATGATTGAGAGTAACTATCTCGGTCTGAAGGACGTGTCATCGACTGTGTTGGTCGAGATTGCAGAAATTTCCAGTCGGTTTGAAGAACAGAGTTCTTCTCTGAATACAATTTCCAGACTACTCGATGAAACCCAGAGCAATATCGCGGTCAGTCTTGACGACAGACGCGATGCCATTGAAGCGTTGACCAACGGTCTGGTGGCAAAATCCGTCGATCTGGAAGAATTGATGGGTCGATTTGCCAATATGATGGCCGACAGCGTTACCAATGCAGAAGGTCGGGCCCAGAACCTGACACAGGGTTTGGCGGAAAGCGTTGGCTCGGTCGCAACCGAAGCGACAGAACGCTTTGCCGCTGCCACTCAGGAAATGCGCAATACGGCACATACTTTGAGGCAGGATCTCGCCACCACAAGAAACGAGCTCAAGAAGTCGGTCATTGATTTGCCGGATGAAACCAAAGAAAGCACTTCGGCCATGCGTCGGGTTGTCTCCGATCAGATCAAGGCGCTGAAGGACTTGACCGAGATCGTCAACAAATCTTCACGTCTGCAGGATGCCGCACAGAGCAATGTCGCGCCCGCTGCGGCTATTACGACACCGGCGGCTTTGTCTTCGCCCGCTGCAGTTCAGCCCGCACCGCCAACGACAAATAGGCCGGCTCCGCGTCCACCGGTTCCCGTACAACCAACCGCCCAGACCGCACCTATACCGGCTCCAGCAGTCGCCGAACCACAGGTCGCACCCACCCCATCGCCCACGCCTGCCCCACCAACAACGGCGACGGCGGCGCCACAGGTAGATTCTCCGGCTACAACGGCAGCTCCGGTTCTTGAAAGGTCTCCATTGCGTGGCGCAATGAGTTTTGACGCTGGAGCGCGCAGCAATCCTCCTCTGCCAGGAGGAGACGGCTGGGTCAGCGATCTGCTTCGCCGTGCATCCCGTGATGATTCAGCCGACACGGTTCCACGCACCCGCTCAGCTGAAGAAAGCCTGGGCTCACTCTCCAGCGACATTGCAAAGTCAATCGATCACAGTGTGGCTGCTGAACTTTGGGAGCGTTATCAGCAAGGTGAGCGCAATTTGTTCCATCGAGGCCTGTATACGACCCAGGGACAGCAAACCTTCGACGAAATCCATGAAAAATATCGCACTGATGACCGCTTCAAAGTTTCCGTCGACCAATACGTCGCTGATTTTGAACGATTGATTGCCGATGTATCAAAAAACGACAGCGACAATATTATGACCCAAACCTATCTGACTTCAGATACCGGTAAAGTCTACACAATGCTCGCACATGCGGCCAACCGTTTCGGCTGATCCGGCGACATCAGCAATTGCTGCGTATGTCACTTGCAGAGGAATTGGAGATGTCGAGCCGCTGGCAGGCGCAGAGCTAGGTGCGTCGCACAATCCAGGTCACAATGTCTCGCGCAAGCTCATCAAAGGCTGAGTCGAATGCATCGACCAGATCCTCAGGTTTATCACTTATGGAGCGTGCTGTTGATCGGAAAATCCGTGTTTCGCGCACCCGACCTGTCCGGTCTGTAAGCAGCTTGATAGACAGTTCAATGATTGCCACACCATCGGCGACCTCAAATCGACGGACATCGCTCACAAGCTGATAATCAATCACCAGCCCGTCGCCTGGCTTGGCCGTTGCACGCGTTGCTGCTGAGTTCTCAAACGACTCAACAAGTTTGGCCTGTACAAGACGTGGAACCGTATCGGTCCATTGCGCCCCGGCCAGATAGGTGACTATGGTCGGCGTTGGTTTGACAACGATGCGGTCGCTATCGAGCGACTTCAGCGCCGTGGGAACTTTGACCAGTATTTGGGCCCTGCTGCCGCCACGAACCCCACTGAATTGGGTCGGCGCGGAAATGTCGAATGTTTCGCGCGGAGCCTCACCGGGCTTCACCAATGCACAAGATGACAAAGCCATTAATGACGCCGCGACCACAAGCCCACGCTGCCACCCACGACGATGAATCGTCAGGTGGAATCTCTCAGCAGCAACCACTGGAAAAATTCGGTTTTCAGAACCGACTAACCGCATCAATACTTACCCTGTAGCCAGTTTACACATGGAAAATCCCGTTAGCGGCGAACCCGCGTTCCCGACGACTCCCTTACTCTGCTCCCTCCAGCACCGGTTATCAGTGATGAAGGATTGCTTTGTAGATTCCTCATAACACGGTCGAACCGGTTAAGCGACTGGCGGGCGTCACGAATTAACCCCTGTGTGTCCGCCAGGCCACGCTTTGTAAAAGCGTTCACATTCCCAGCGATAGAAGACACCTGCCGGTCAAAATTCACCGCAGTCAGGCGGAATTGCTCCAGGGTCGATTTAACGTCAGCCATCAGACCGTCCGTTACGCCAGAACCCACCAAATCGCTGACCTGAGTGAGAATGTCATCAACACGCCTGGAGGATTCATTTAGCCGGCTGGCCAACTCAGAGGCATCACTTACAATCTGGTCTATATCCTGAGCGCGCGCGCCCAATGGCGTCGTTACTTTGGCTACATCACTGACAATGGTCTGAGCACCTGCTGCAGCGGTCGAGATGTTTTCCACAGCCTCGTTGATTTTTGCTGCATCAATAGCATCCAACAGCTTGGAAACATCACTGCTGGCCTTGCTCAGATCACCAATCAGCATCCGCACTTGAGTTTCATCGACATTGTCAAGAATCTTGCGGGCCTGCGAAGCCACAGCCTGAACATCCGTGATCGTGCTGTTGAGGCGATCGCCTTCGAAAGACGATAACAATTGTTCGGCCCGTTCTGCCGACTTGTTGATATTGGACACTGTGGCTATCACCATTTCGCGGTCAACCGCTGAAACGACGCCATCCACTTTCTCAAGCGTTCCGTTAAGATCACCGGTAAACTGGTTGAGCTGATCGGCAGTATTGTTGATCGTATCAACAACCGCTGCAATCTGGTCGCGCTGCTCTGCCAAAGAGGCAGTAAACGTCTCGACATTTTCAACCGTATTCCTGATAGCTTGCGGCTCAACCGCCGCCAGAATTTCTTCGGCCCGTTTCAAACTGCCATCAAGTTTCTCAGACATTTTCTGGAGCGACACTGCAACGTCCCCAGCACTCTCCATAAATTGCCCGACACCTTCGCTGTTTTGAGCCAGAGCCTGCGAGAATGTCTCCGCATTGTTCAAGGTCCGCGTTACCGTGTCACTATTTGCGGCAATGAAGCTTTCCAGCGTCACCATCAAGCCTTCGGTTCGTGCTGCGATGCTGTTGACCCGCGTCAACAGGTCAGTCAGCGCAGACGGATCACCTGAAATGACAGGAACTTCGCCGCTGTTGTCCACGCCCGGTCCCAGCAATGCTGGAGCCGTGGGGCTGCCACCTTCCAATTGTATGAATGCACCACCAGACAGGCCTCGAATTCCGATCGACGCCCTTGTGTCTGACCGCACCGGTGTCGCCTGATTGATCTTCGAGTGAATAATAACATAGCGTGGGTCTGCGCTATCAAGTGAAAGCCCGCTGACACGACCAACATCGATACCGTTAAACTGAACCAGACTGGCAGGTCCCAAACCACTGACAGAGCCTCTGATCCGGATATCGATGGGCACCAGATTATCACCTTCCCCGTAGCGACCAAACCAATAGATGACCGCGAAAACCGTGACGATTGCGACCAGGGTAAAAAATCCGACAGCGATGTAATTTGCTCTTGTTTCCATAAATCAATTCACTGTGTTGTCTTCAATTAACATGCAGCGCTCGGTGTCAGGCATAATTAGGTCCCAACATTTCGAGCGCGTTTTCCGGTGAAATAGGCTTTGGTCCACGGGTCATCAACGGCAGTCATTTCAGCCAGTGTACCGGTCGTCAGCACCACACCATCACGCAGCACCGCAATGCGATCACAAATGGCATGCAAGCTATCCAGATCGTGGGTGACCATATAGACCGTTAGCCCCAAAGTGTCACGCAGCGATGCAATCAGATCGTCAAATGCGGCAGCCCCGATTGGGTCCAGTCCGGATGTTGGCTCATCCAGAAAAACCAGTTGCGGATCAAGCGCCAATGCGCGTGCCAGGCTGGCTCGTTTGATCATTCCGCCGGACAATTCAGAAGGATATTTATCGGCCGCCTCGGGTCCCAAACCTACCAGATCAATTTTTACGCGCGCCAGTTCATCCATCAGGCTTTGGCTGAGATCGAAATATTCCCGCATCGGTACCTGAATGTTCTCTTTCACCGTGAGCGAGGAAAACAACGCGCCATGTTGAAACAAAACACCCATTCTGCAGTCGATTGAAAGTCGGTCTGCCCCACCGGTGGAATCGTAATCAAGTCCAAACAATTCTATTTTTCCAGCATCTTTCTTGATCAGACTCAGGACTGAGCGCATCAGCACAGATTTGCCAGAACCCGACCCGCCGACAAATCCCAATATCTCACCTCGATACACGTCAAGATTTACACCCTTGAG
Organism: Hyphomicrobiales bacterium; assembly: GCA_011087605.1. Classification (GTDB taxonomy): domain Bacteria; phylum Pseudomonadota; class Alphaproteobacteria; order Rhizobiales; family Rhizobiaceae; genus Pseudahrensia. The sequence continues at coordinate 23,198 of JAALLE010000043.1, read as the reverse complement.
CACTTTGTGCGTACCAAACGCTACTTCAACATCCCTGATGCGCAGGATTACGTCGCGCGATGCATCTTGATTGATTTGCTGACCAGACTCGGTGGAAGGCTGAACGGTTGTCGGTGTCGCGGTCGATGATGTTGTCATATCAATATCCGATCGCCGCAAAGAACATGGCAAACATGCCATCAACAACGATGACTGCAAATATCGCCCTGACTACCGCTGACGTCGTTCTGCGGCCCAGGGATTCAGCACTGCCTTCAACCTTCAATCCTTCGACGGCAGCCGACAATCCGATTATAACCGCCATCACCGGGGCTTTGATAAATCCGACAAACAGGTGTTTGGTTTCCACCCCCCCCTGTAACGTGGTCAAAAACTGCTCAGGTGTAATTCCAACGTAAATATCACACACCACGATTGCACCCAGGATTCCCGCGAGATCGCTCAACAGCACCAGGATCGGCAGTGCGATAATCAAGGCCACCAGTCTTGGAAAAATCAGCACCCCAACGGCGTTGAGGCCGATCACAGTCAGGGCATCGATCTCCTCGCGCATTTTCATCGTGCCGATTTCGGCGGTGATGGCACTGCCTGTTCGTCCGGCTACCATCACAGCGGTCAAAAGCACACCAATTTCGCGAAAATGCAAAATACCCACCAGATTGACGGTCAGCAATTCCTCACCATAAAACCGCAACTGATAGGCGCCCTGTTGGGCGATGATAGCGCCAATCAAAAACGACATCACCCCGATTACCGGGATCGATCGCAATCCCATTTGATCCAGATGATGCACAATTGAGGTCAGTCGTATTCCGCCCCGGCGGCCAGCTTTCATTTGCGGGCCCCGGATCGATGCCCCGACCAGGTAGAAGGCGTTCATTATATCACGCAACGCTTCCAGAGTTATTTGTCCTAGCCGCTCCAGCATGCGCGAAATCGGATTTCTGGGCAGGCTATTTTCTGGCTGGGATCCCTGTTGGTCCAGCGCAATTACCTGCACCAAACGCGCCCGACGCTGATCCGCATCAAAGTGATGGAATTCAACTGAGTTTTTGTTGGCTGCCAGACGAAGTCGTTCAATCATCCAGGCCCCAGCCGTGTCAAACCCGGCCACAGCAGTACTATCGACTTTCAGATTGCGACAGCCATTCAGATCCAGTTTGCCCAGTTCCTGTTCCACAGCGTTGATGGACCCTATGGTCCAGTCTCCAGAACAATTCATTGTCCAAGCATCTGCCGCCCTCTCAAGCCGAAATGCGGCTGAGTTCCCGGTTCCATTCAAACCGTGCGTTTTCGGAGGGTGATTTAGGTCGGCAGACAACTTACAATCCGTATCCAGGTTGATCGGGATTCAATTCCCGGCAATCAAACACAACCCCGTGTTGCACATCTATATATCAAGTGCACGGGCCATAACAGGGGGGTCGATATTGCCCCCAGACAATGTCGCCAGGACGGTTTTTCCAGCAACATGCAGCTTGCCACTCAACAGAGCGGCCAATGTAACAGCGCCACCCGGTTCAACAACCAATTTCAATTCATGAAAGGCAAAGGCCACAGCGTCCATCGCTTCCTGATCGCTGACCACCAGACCATCCGACAATTGGCCCTGACAAATCGCAAACGACGCTTCGCCCGGCATCTGGGTTAATATCGCATCGCACAAACTGGGTGTATTAACATTGCCGCCCAATCGCTCACCGGCAATGTGAGACCGTCTCTGGTCATCATGACCTTCGGGTTCAACTGGATGAATTTGCACGCTTGGAAAATGATGTTTGGCAGCAATGGTAATTCCAGCCATCAGACCGCCACCCCCTGCGCAAACCAAAAAATGATCTGCCTCCAGTCCCAATTGCTGAAGGTCTCGGCAAGCTTCAAGCCCGACGGTCCCCTGACCGGCAATGACATCGTGGTTCTCATAGGGATGAACGAGTATGGCGCCAGTCTCTTCGGCATGTTTTTGGGTCAACATCTCTCGATCTTCCAGGTAGCGGTCGTATTCGATGATCGTTGCACCGGATCGGGCCGTTCGCTGTTTTTTCAGCAGCGGTGCATCCTCAGGCATGATGATGGTGGCTTGTTGTCCCATCAGACGTGCCGCTTCAGCGATACCCTGAGCATGATTGCCCGATGAACAAGCAACAATTCCTCGCTTGCGCCCTTCATCGCCGGCACGACTAAGTGCATTGTAGGCCCCCCGAAATTTGAAACTTCCGGTCCTCTGCAAACACTCTGCCTTCATAAACACCCTGCCCTCCACACGGTCGTCCAACATACTGTTGGTGATCAGCGGGGTGTGTACGGCGTGGCCTCTTAAATTGTCAGCAGCACTCAATACGTCAGAAAACGTGGGCAAGTTTGACATCAGGGGTTCCCCAGTGTTTCGGATGCGTCTAAATGCGGGTGTGAGAACCTAGAACAATTTGCTTGAAGCCAACAATCCACTGTTTTGGCTTGTAAACACATTTGGAGAATTTGAAATGGATTTAGGCATTAGCGGTCGTAAGGCCATCGTTTGCGCGTCGAGTGAAGGTTTGGGCAAGGGCTGTGCCTTAGCGTTGGCACAGGCAGGCTGCGAAGTGATTGTCAACGCCAGAACACAGGCGACGGTTGATGCCACGGTCGCCGAGATTGCCGCTGCAACGGGGGCAAACGTAACCGGCGTCGCCGCAGATGTTGGCGCCCATGAAGGACAAAAGGCACTTCTTAGCGCCTGCCCTACCCCGGATATCCTGGTCAACAATAATGGTGGTCCACCTCGCCGGTCTTATGCTGAACTAACTCGAGACGACATGATCAACGGTGTGGTTCAAAACATGATCACTCCCATTGAACTCATCCAGTCGGTGGCTGAGGGGATGGCGGAGCGGAACTTTGGTCGTATCGTCAACATCACTTCCTTGTCGGTATTGATGCCAATTGAAGGACTGGACCTGTCGTCCGGCGCCCGTGCCGGGTTGACCGCGTTTCTGGCCGGTGTACGCCCCATTTATGCCAGCCGCAATGTCACCATGAACAATCTGTTGCCTGGCAAAATGGACACCAAGCGCTTGCGTGGCGGTCTTGAGGCCGGGGCCAAAGCAAGTGGCAAGTCGTTTGACGAAGTTGCCCAGGCTCAAAAGGATGAAATTCCAGCCAAACGTTTTGGCACGGCCGAAGAGTTCGGCAACACCTGTGCGTTTCTATGCTCTGGTTATGCGGGCTACATAACCGGCCAGAATATCCTGATGGATGGTGGCCTTTTTCCGCACTCGTTTTAAGTAAGTTTTTTCACAACGCTAATTAACCCAATTCTCCTTTACTTTATCGAAAAGTGTTCCAGCTATTGATTTGCCGGGGCCTTCGCGCTGAAATGACGTTGCGGCAAGGCGGGGAAGTTTGGGTTTGGTTCTGTGTACGCGTTGCAAGAAGTTATATATATATGTCAAATTGTTAGGCGTTTTCTGCAACGCCTGACCATGGCCGTCATACTGTTGACTTTTTTGGCATTTTCCACGATTGGCTCATCACCCGCTCTGGCAAAATCAGCCACCTGCGTTCGCCTGCACAGTCAACTCGCCTCGTTAAATCAGCATTCTCGTGGTTCGACAATTTCCAGTTACACCTCCGCCATCAAAAAGCAGAAGCGGCAGATTTCTTTGGTTAAACGCAGAATGAGAAGCCTGCGCTGCTCTTCCAGCAGCGATTCTCGCACCAGTCATCGTTCCTGCCGGAAGCTGAATTCCAGCCTGCGCGATATGGACAGAAACCTGCGTTCACTGAGAAACCGAGTTGATCGGCAAGCCTCCTCTTCCCGCTCGGGAAAAACTAAAAGACGCATCCAGCGGGCGTTGAAACGCAATCGCTGCGGACAACCGGAACGCCGGGTGGCAAAGCTGGAATCCAAAGGCTTCTTAGGTCGACTGTTCAGCAGCAATAAACGCACCAGCTCTGACGAGCGCCGCGTTCGCAACAAAAGCGGCGACATTCTGGACCAGTTTTTTGCTGCTCCTGCTGATGCTGAAAGAAGACGTCAGGCCAGATTGGATAGGCGCGAATTGCAATTGCAGCGCAAAAGGTCCCGTCAACGGAGATTTTTTTCTCCCGCCAAAGAGCTGAAAAATCACAACACATTCAGAACCGTATGTGTGCGACGCTGTGACGGCTATTATTTCCCGGTCAGTTTTTCAACCGATCATAGCGGCCTGGAACGAGACGCTGCTGCCTGCGCCAACATGTGTCCGGGCACCGATACTGAGCTGTTTACGCACCGCACCAGCACCGAAACGGCCGAACAGATGGTGTCAATTGTCGACGGCACGCTTTATAGCAACTTGGCCAATGCTTTTGCCCACCGGGAAAAATTCGACCCCAAATGCACCTGCAACCACAGCTTGGTGGAACGCAATTACAACATAGATATCCCGGACAGCGTGGCCCAGGAAAAACTGTCCAGTTCGTTCAAGTTTGACAAGCGAACCCCCCTTCCCATCTGGCGCAAGCCCTCACTCCCAACGCAGGCCAAAGCTCCTAACAAGAATCGTGGTCTCGTTCAGAAGCCTGTTCCGCGGGAAAAACGGCAGGTCAGGGTAATCGGCGACGCGTTCTTGGCAACCCAATAACCGGCATCAACTGGCGCATATCCGGACCATGATCCTGCCCAGTCAGCGCCTTGCGCAGTGGCATAAACAATTGCCGTCCTTTGCGCCCGGTTTTTTCTTTCACCGCTGATGTCCAATTTGGCCAGACCTGGTCATCCCACGGCTCTTCCGGCAACAATGCTGCCGCCAGTGCGACAAATTCGGCGTCCTCTGGCTCAATCGGAAGCGCCTCAAACCTGCCCTCTACGATATCCGCCCACTGACTTGCCTGTTGGAAGCGATTAATATTGGGGCGAACAGCAATCCAGAAATCCTCGCCAAGATCAGCCTCGATGGCCCTCAAACGCGGCTCGGCCTGCGCGTAGTCCATCGAATGAAGCAGCTTGTCGTTAAGTCCATCAAGATCTGTTGCCGAAAACTTAGCATTGGATTTGGATACTTTTTCAGGGTCAAAGACATCTGCAAGTATCTCAATGTCGGCACAGGCTTCAACCGGTTGGCCGGTACCTATCAGGGTTGCCAGACTTGCTACAGCCATCGGTTCATAACCAGCCTCGCGTAAGCTGGCGATGGACAGAGCTCCGCTTCGCTTGCTCAGTCCTTCACCTGATGCATCCTGCAGAAGATTGTGATGGCCAAACTCCGGCACTGGCCCACCAACTGCTTCAAATATCGCGATTTGCGCACCGGTATTAGTGATGTGGTCACCGCCACGAATGACATGGCTAACGCCCATTTCAATGTCATCAACCACCGACGGCAACGTGTACAGATAACTGCCATCTTCGCGGATCAATACCGGGTCAGACATTGAAGCCAGATCAACCGTCTGCTCGCCGCGCATCACATCCTGGAATTTCACCTCGGTTCGCTGAGTTTCAAACGGGTTTTCGGCAAAGTTTGGAAGCAGAAAACGCCAATGCGGTTGTCGCCCTTGCGCCTCAAACTCGGTCTTCTCTTCAGCGCTCAACTTCAACGCTGTGCGTTCATAAACCGGAGGCAGACCACGCGCCATCAAACGTTTACGTCGCCGGTCAATCTCATCAGCAGTTTCATAACAGGCATATAACAAGCCTTTTTCGCGAAGATCTTCAGCCACGGCGTCATATTTTGCAAACCGGTCAGACTGTTTTTCCGTCCTATCGGGAACAATACCAAGCCAGGCCAGATCTTCGACAATTCCGGCAGCAAACTCATCAGTCGAACGTTCCCGGTCGGTATCATCCAGGCGAAGTACAAATTGCCCCTCGCCTTTTTTGGCAAACAGCCAGTTATATAGCGCGGTTCGAATATTGCCGATATGCAACCGACCTGTTGGTGATGGCGCGAAACGGACTGTGGGGGGCGTAGATTTTGTCATGAGGGGGCTGTAAATCAGGCAGTCGCAAAACTCAACGGATCAATTGCTCAACCGTCGCTATTCTGCGTTGATAGGTTCGTGAGGCGACGGACATAATGGCAATTGTTGCAAGGCAGAATGCCCCCCAAATACAACAGTTGGGTGCTAAAAGGAATTCCTGCATCAATCAACCAGCCGGTGGCCCCCGGGCCCGCTGCCGACATGAAAACCATCAGCGATATGGTGACCGACCGCAGGCTCCCCAAATGACGGGTTCCATAAACCTCTGGCCAGATCGCACCGAATAGGGTGGACGTCATACCGTAACTGACCCCAAGCAGCAGCATAAAGACGACAATTGTTGGTGGCGCTGTAAATGTTCCAAGCACAAAACAAGACAGACCCAGCGGCAACATAAACATTGGCAATACCCGAACCGCGCTCCAGCGATCCACTGCAAATCCGGTAGCCAGAGCCACAATCACGGTCATCGAAGCCATCAATGCAAACGAACTGTAGTAGAGCGACGGCTGCCAATTGTTGATCTCTATCAAATAGTCCTGATGGAAGAATATTGATGTACCGATAAAGGCGGGAGAAAATACTCCAACTCCGGTCAACCAGAAACACGGGTCCCGCAACATCTCGCCACGAGTCCATTGGCGCCCATGCTCGGTGACTTCGCGAACCTGGCTCTGCGGAATGCGCTCGACACGCATCAGCGCAACGATCAGAGGCAATGCAACCACAATCAGCACCGCACTGGCGATCAACCAGCTTTCCCGCAAGCCAAACATGGCAGCAAGAGCAACAAATATTGTCGGGAATAATGCCTCAGAGAACTGATGACCAATGGCGGCAATGGAAACAGCCTTGCCGCGATTTTCAGCGTACCAGCGGCCCATCGCGGTTATCGCGGTATGGGTCATCATGCCCTGACCAAAAAGCCGCAGCAAAAATATCGCCACAACCAGCATGGCCAGCGAATTTGCAAAGTTCATGGTCACCCCCGCCAAAGCCAGCATCACAATAACCAGGACGCTCGTCACAGCCACAGACAGGATATCCACCAAACGGCCGACAATTGGCAGTACTGCAGCGCTGGCAAGAGTTGCAAACATGTAGACCAGCCCAAAGTCGCCGTGGCTCAGGTTGAAAGCCGCGCGAATTTCCGACCCCCAAATGGAGATGAAAAACGTCTGGCCAAAGCCGGAAAAACCGGCCAGCAAGAATCCACCAAACAACCAACGGGCGTTTTGGCGATAAAATGTCAGCATCAAGAAGATCATCCAAACGAACGCAACGCGCTTCGCTTAGGCCTGTAAACCGCCGTCGGCAAGCCCGGCTGCTGTCAAAGCTTCAATAAAGTCCACCGGTGCCCGTAATCACGGCGCGTGTAGCTTCTTTAGACGTAGACAGAACACCATCCAGCATATCGGATTCGAATCCGATAATGGAATAGCTGTTTGGCGGTTGGGTGCCCGGCTTGAAGGCTTCCATAATCACGCCTCCAGACCCTGCCTGAGCCAACAGGCCGGTTTTGGCGTTGATCGGGTAGAGCTTGATCCCCTCCGGCACGCGAAAATCGATGGCGACACTTTCTGTCAATGCCGTTTGCATGAACTCGACGAAGATAGGAGCGGCCAAACCACCCCCAGTACTGCCCTTGCCCATCGGTTCGGGAGTGTCATAGCCAACGAACACACCGACTACCAGGTCAGGCGAATAACCGACAAACCAGGCGTCCTTTTCTTCGTTTGTCGTGCCGGTCTTGCCGGCAATCGGGACACCCAGACCGGCTACGACCCGAGCCGTTCCGCGCTGAACGACCCCTTCCATCATGGAGGTGATTTGATAGGCAGTCATCGGGTCCAGCACCTGATCGCGATTGTCGATCAGATCAGGTTCCTCCTGACCTTCCCAGCTTGCGGCACGGCAGTCATCGCACACGCGTTGTTCGTGTTTGAAGATCGTGCGACCGTAACGGTCCTGAATTCGGTCGATCAGTGACGGAACAATGCGCTTGCCACCATTGGCAAGAACCGAATAGGCCGACACCATACGCAAAACCGAAGTTTCTCGCGAACCAAGCGAAGATGCCAGACCACGTATCTGCCCGTCATAGATGCCAAAACGCTTCGCGTATTCGGCAATCAGCGGCATGCCCATATCGTTGGCCAATCGCACAGTCATCAGGTTTCTGGACTTTTCAATGCCCAGTCGAAGCGTCGAGGGGCCAGCATATTTGCCACCATAGTTTTTCGGCTCCCAGATACCCAGATTACCGCCCTGATCTTTCTTGAATGGTCCGTCCAGAACCACCGACGAAGGCGTGTATCCGTTGTCGAGTGCAGCGGCATATACAAATGGTTTAAATGCCGAGCCAGGCTGGCGTTTGGCTTGCGTTGCACGATTAAACTGCGATTGTTTGAACGAGAATCCACCCATCATCGACAATACGCGGCCCGTATGCGGGTTCATCGCCACCAAAGCACCCGAAACTTCCGGCACCTGTTCCAGGACAAATCGTCCATCCAGCGAGGACACATGGATAACGTCTCCGGGCTGCATCAGTTCGTCCATCCGGGTGATCTTGGTGCTTTTGCGATTCTTCCCTTTGACCTTAGTCGTCAGCCGGTTGGCCCAAGGTGCATCTTCCAGATAGATTGTCGCTTCATCGCGATCATCAGATAACGCCCGGCTGACAAGGCGTCCGGGACGCAATCCCACACGGGCAAAACTATCACCAACTTCCAAAACAACGGCCTGACGCCATTCGGCAACATCATCCAGTTCATCCAGCTTCACCAACTCGTCGGCCCAGTCTTCGCCCAGTTCAATTTGCGCATAAGGTCCGTGATAACCTTTTTTACGATCATAGCTGATCAAACCGGCTCGCAGGGCAACCCGACCCAGCATCTGCATCTTCGGGTCGACGGTAGTTCGGATTGACAATCCACCTTCATAGAGCGCGTTCTGGCCATAGCGTTCGACAATCTGGCGGCGCACTTCTTCGGAAAAATATTCTGTAGCTTCCAGATAAGAGCCTTGCTTTCGCGGATTGACACTGAGTGGTTTTGCTTTGGCTTCCTCAGCCTCTTCGGCGGTGATGTATCCGTTAATGTTCATCCGGCCGATCACCCAGTTTCGGCGTTCCAGCGCTTTTTCGGTATGACGGAAAGGGTGATAATTGTTCGGCGCTTTCGGCAGGGCTGCCAGATAGGCGACTTCGTGAACGTCCAGATCTCCAACCGACTTGTCGAAATAGGCCAGCGAGGCACCGGCAACGCCATAAGATCCCAATCCGAGAAAAATCTCATTGAGATAGAGCTCCAGAATTTTGTCCTTCGAATAGGCATCCTCAATGCGGAATGCCAGCATCGCTTCTTTGATCTTGCGATCCGCGGTACGGTCGCTGGTCAGCAGAAAGTTCTTGGCGACCTGCTGGGTGATTGTCGAAGCCCCCCTCGCCCGCGCATTGCGACCGCTGATCTTGGCCTCAAAATAGGTGAATGCGGCATTGCCGAGCGCCAGATAGTCAATACCGCCATGTTTGCGGAAGTTTTTGTCTTCGGCAGATATGAACGCCTGTTGCATCAGTGCCGGAATTGCCTGGATAGGCAGATACAGGCGTCGTTCACGGGCATATTCGGCAATCAATGCTCCGTCAGAAGCATGGATACGAGTCGTCACCGGAGGCTCATATTGATTGAGAACCTCATAATCGGGCAGTTCTTTTTCGAGTTCAGCTGAATACAGATAAACTCCGGTCACAAGCGCAATCAGCGCTGCGGTCCCAATTCCAAAAAAATAGCCGAAAAGTTTCAAGAACATGGTGTGGGATTTCCTGCAATTCGTTCGAATGTCATCTTCGCAGATGTAACTTCGCCCAATACTGAAATCACGCTTAAATTGGGTGATTGTAAGGCGTGGCCGTCGGGCAATGGCATTGTGACAAAGCCTGTTGCACAAACATTACCAAAGGTAAACGTCATTTTCGAGCCAACCGTATCTCAAAAAACTCTACAATTGCATCGTAAGTGCGTTGCACGGCCAGAGTTTGCCATTCTTTTGAACGCATCAACTGTTCATCCTCAATATTCGACAAATAACCCAGTTCCAACAAGATTGAGGGAACTTCGGGCGCCTTAAGCACATAAAAATCAGCCGCCCGGTGTGGATTGCGAATCAATTTAATATCATTTTCCAGCCGTCCAACGAGAACACTGGCGAATTGCTTTGAAAAAACTTCGGTCTCTCGCCGTGTCATATCGATGAGAATGTCAGACACACCGGGTTTGGACTCGGGCAATTCCAACCCGGCAATCAGATCTGTTCTGTTTTGCTTTCGGGCCAACAGCCTGGATATGTCGTCAGTCCCCTCCTCCGACAGACTATAGACGGTGGCACCTCGTATATGTTTTTGAGCAAGCGAGTCGGCGTGAATAGACAGGAACAGGTCGGCCTTGGCCTCCCGGGCAATTGTCAAACGATCTGCAAGTCCCAGAAATACATCATCATCGCGGGTGAGTATCACGTCAAAATTCTTGTTTTTGGAGAGCAAGGCCTTCAACCGATTTGCGAAATTGAGCGTGACTGATTTTTCGATGGTTTTCTTGACGCCGCTCGCGCCGCCGTCAATGCCTCCGTGCCCCGGGTCCAGAACGATGGTAAAACGTCGGCGGGTCTTGGCACGATTGCGAACCACATTTTTGGGCTCGACTTCCTTTTTCTTTAAGATCAGCTTGGCGAAATTCTCCTCAGAGGTCGCCATAAAATCGATAAACAGCCGAAAACGCTTGCCTGAATCGACAGTCTTTAATCGGTGACCAACAATCGAAGCGGCTTCAGACAGCTCCAGAATAATTCTCGACCGGCCGTCATCGATATACCCATATCGAAATTTGGAAATCAGCGAACGCGGTAGAAGCTTTGCATCCTTGCCCAGATTGAAAATCGACTGGGACATATCGACAACGATTCGCATCGGTGCGTCCATCAGATGGACTTCGTGGTCGATGACCTGATCAAAATCGACGATGAGGCGTCCGCGCGTTGAATCCCCAACAATTCGGGCAGCAAAGGCAATTGGCAATTGATTGCTGCCCGAGGCAATCGCAAGGTTTGGTACAAAAACCGCAAAACTCGTAGCCCAAAGGATTGATGTCAAAAACATGCAAACCAGAGAAACTCTCGATATTTTAGAGGTATGAGCTAGCATTCAGGCAGAACCAATCATGACGAGACCGATAGAATCGCCGAACCACGGTAAGGTTAAGGTAACTATGGTTAACAGCCTGTAACCATTACCTTCAGAAGATAAAAATGCATACAATTTTGGCGTTTAATTGACCAAAACCAAAATGGCGCTTGTTTTTAAGGCGCTCGGAGCTTACGTTCTGCATACGGCAAACTATTTATAGTCCGATCCAGGCTAAGCATTTCATTTAGAAAGGTTCGTACATCGCGTTACTCAGGACAACCCGTCCAAAAAGTATCGCGCGATAACGCTCTTACTGAAATCTTCGGCCGCAACGATACGACGCAATGCGTTTGTTCGAAATTCAGATTTGCGATGTGCACCAATATTGGGGACCCATCGCGATGCAACAGCCCGCGCAATGACAAAAGCGTATGGGCAGCGTGACAGACACGCAATCGCGGTTGTTTTGAGACCAGATGTTTCAAAGCGACCAAGTTTAGGTAATGACTGGCAATGACGCGGACGAAATCACAAGCGAGTACAGAGACAAAGCGGGTATCATCTACACCGCATGCTGTCCTGTCACGTTCGCTGGGTTTGTTAGGTTCTGCAGAACTTGCACAACTGTATCCCGACGTTTTGAGTCCTCAGGACAGTTGTCGAACCGCCGCCGTGCGACCAGTCTCAGTAATAGACAGATTTTCATCCGACCGCTTTCTCGACGGATCGCCACAGCGCGACTTATCCGATCGATTGTGTATGCGAAGGAAGAAATCTGCGGAAAGCAATTTAAATGCCCAACAACAAGATGCTCATCGACGCGGGCCACCCGGAAGAAACCCGCGTTGTCATGGTACGCGGCAACCGGGTTGACGAATTCGACTTCGAATCGGAACACAAAACCCAGCTTCGCGGCAACATCTATCTGGCAAAAGTAACACGTGTAGAACCCTCCTTGCAGGCGGCTTTTGTAGACTATGGCGGCAACCGCCATGGTTTCCTCGCCTTCAGTGAGATTCATCCAGATTATTATCAAATTCCTGTCGCAGACCGGCAGGCGCTGCTTGATGCAGATGCGGAGGATGCGCGAGAAGCCGCAGCCGCCGAAGCGCTGCAGGACCAGGACGCTGAAGATGCAGAGGAAGCGAAGGAAAAACCCGCCCGCAAGCGTCGTTCCAGACGCCGTGGCAAGTCAGATTCCAGTGCAAAAGCCGATCAATCAGATGCCAGTTCAGAGGACGCTAATTCTGGCGACGCGGGAGAAAAGTCTGAAAAGACTGAGGAAACGTCACAAGATGCCGAAGCAGTAAACGCGGCAGACACCAGCGATTCACCTGAAGAAACAGCACCTGCTGATGAAAAGCCGGCCACAAAAAGAGCCAAAGTCGACGTTTCCGAAGAGTCAGACAGCGGCAAGGACAGCGGCGAGGACAGTAACGAGGACAACGGAGAGGAAAGCGACGACGACGCGTCCTCAATGTCTGCCGACAATGACGGTGATGACGTTGTTTCCGAGCCGGCCAAGCCGAAGAAAAAAACAACTCGCGCTCCGCGCAAGAAAAAATCTGACGTGGTTGCTGAGACAGCCGCCGCCGACGACAACGCCGACGACAACGCCGATGGCAACGGCAACAGCGATGCCACTTCTGACCAGCCAGCACAAACCGCCGAAGATGCTGCAGAAGCAACATCAAAAGAACCACCCAAGCGCCAGCGTCGCAGAACTTCCCGGGTCAAAGCCAAACCGGATTCCGAAGTGGCTGCCGATGAGTCCCCTGTCGAACCTGACAGCAACGCCGATGTGGCCAAAGAATCACAAGAAGCCGACGCAAAAGAAGAAAAGCCCAAACGCCGCCGTACTTCTCGTAAGAAGAAGACTGAGGAAGATGCTGAAGCGCCATCAGTCGAAGCCGCTGATGCAACAGACACAAGTGTGGTGGCTGAAAGCGTTGCGGATTCTTCCGATGCAGCCGAAGACGAAACCGAATCCAAGCCACGCAAGTCCCGCTCACGGTCACGCTCACGCCGCCGCAAACCCAAGGATGATGCCAACGATATTGATGCTTCTGGCGACGCTGAAAATGGCGACGCGGTAGAAGAAATTGGCTCTGAGGATGCGATGGAGGAAGTGCCGGCCCGCCGTGCACCCCGACGTCACTATAAAATTCAGGAAGTCATCAAACGGCGCCAGATCCTGCTTGTCCAGGTCGTCAAAGAAGAACGGGGCAACAAGGGCGCTGCACTTACAACCTATCTTTCCCTGGCCGGTCGTTATTCCGTGTTGATGCCCAACACGGCACGAGGCGGTGGTATTTCTCGCAAGATCACCAATGCTTCGGACCGGAAACGATTGAAGGCCGTCGCAGCCAATCTGGAAGTCCCGCAGGGAATGGGTGTCATTTTGCGCACCGCTGGAGCGTCACGCCAGCCCGAAGACATTCAGCGTGATTTTGAGTATCTGATGCGGCTTTGGGAAAATGTTCGCAGCCTGACGCTGGAATCAACGGCCCCTTATCTCGTCTACGAAGAAGGCAGCCTTATCAAACGGTCCATTCGGGACATGTATGACAAGGACACTGGCGAAATCATGGTCGCTGGGGATGCAGGCTATCGCGAAGCCAAAGATTTCATGACCATGTTGATGCCAAATCACGCCAAAAACGTGAAATTGTATCGTGACCGCATTCCAATGTTTGCCCGGATGGGTGTCGAAGCGCAACTGGACGCCATGTTGCAACCGGAAGTAACGCTGAAATCCGGTGGCTACATCATTATTGACCAGACGGAAGCTCTGGTCGCAATTGACGTAAACTCAGGCCGTTCGACACGTCAGCACTCGGTCGAAGAAACCGCCGTACAGACAAATCTGGAAGCAGCTGATGAAGTTGCCCGTCAACTGCGGCTGCGGGACCTGGCCGGTCTCATCGTCATCGACTTCATCGACATGGAAGACAAGCGCAACATCCGTTCAGTTGAAAAGCGTCTGAAGGAAGCCTTGAAGGAAGACCGTGCCCGCATTCAGGTGGGTCGAATTTCTCATTTCGGGTTGATGGAAATGTCGCGTCAGCGCATTCGCGCCAGCGTTTTGGAATCAACCACCCAGACATGTCCGACATGTGAAGGTCTTGGCCATGTCAGAGCCGCCTCCTCGGTGGCCATATCCGTGCTGCGCACAATTGAAGAACAGTTGAACCGCAATTCGCGCAACAACTTGATCGTCAAGGTCAGCACCGAGACCGCTCTTTATGTGCTCAATAACAAGCGCGACAATCTGGGCGACCTTGAAAGCCGATTTAACGTTTCAATATCAATTGCGACGGACGACAGTCTGGGCAGTACACCATGTGCAATCGAACGGGGTGAAGTTTCCAGCCGCAGAGCATCTCCGGAAGCCGCAGTTCAGCCGGATTCAATTGAATTGACCGAGGAGGATGAAGAAGCCGTAGTTGCCAAGAGTGATGATGACGGGGAAGCCAGTGCCGACGAAGCAGCGCAGGCTGGCGATACAGACGCCGAACAAGCACCAAACAACGAGCAGGAGAAGCCCGCAGGAAGGGTCAAACGAACCCGGCGTACGCGCGCCAAGAAGGCCGAAAGCGATGCAGCCGAAACCACCTCTGATGAAGCATCAGAGGCCCCGGCCGATGCAGCAGCAGAAGCCCAGGATGATGCGGGTTCAGAGCCTGAGAAGCCTGCTAAACCCCGTCGCAAACGCGTATCAAAAAAGGCCGCCGCTGCGGAACAGGATTCAGCAGATTCTGAAATTACAGAAACGGCAGCCCCATCTGTCGCGGCCAGCGATCTGGTTGATGCTGCCACCGATGAAAACGAGCCGCCTGCAAAACCCAAACGACGCACAACCCGACGCAAGAAGACGGAGTCTGCTGCAGCTGTTGGTGGAGAAACCATAACCGCGCAGGAGCCGCAGGCAGCGGTCGAAATGTCTGCATCGGCCGACCCAATTACTGCTGATTCAGAACCCAAAAAAGGCGGTTGGTGGCAAAGAAAGTTTTTCTGACGTATAGCGGTTTGCCATGCGGCGCATGACGGATCAAAATTTTGGGGCGTTGTTTGTGATCAAACGCGCCCCTTTTTTATGCGCTGAAAGGACGGGGTCTTCATGCCCAAGATCGAACTTCTGGAACTGAGTTGTCGCGACCCGAAAGCCCAGTGCGAATTTTATTGTTCGATTCTAGGCATGCACCATTTTGGCAATTTTACGGTCGGTTATGACAATGCCGCTGAAGCCAAAATTCGCTTTGTATCAGTCGAGCAGCCCTATCGGCCAAAGTCCAATGATCTCTATTGGAAAATCGCCTTGGCCGTCCCCAACATCGACCTCGCCTGCCAGCAGTTGCAAAAAAATGGTGTCGATGTGGGGGCACCTCATCAATTCCAAGATGTCGGTTATCTGGCACATTTCACTGACCCGGAAGGCTACACCATTGAATTAATTGATCATTGGTTTGAAGGGCACCGGCCGAAATTGCCTGTCAATTCTGATCTCTTTGGTTGTGGAGCGCATTTCAACCTGTTGACTTTGAGAGCAACCGAAATCGGCCCCATACAGAAGCTTTGCCGAGACATCGGCATGAAACCATTGGCTATTCAAATCGTGAAAGGACGTGGTTTCACACTGCATTTCTTTGCTTTCACATCCGAGCAACCGCCCTGCCCCGATCTGCATGCTGTTGAAAACCGGCCATGGTTATATCAAAGACCGTACACCGTGCTTGAGATTCAGCATGTATCCGATTTGGGCATGGCTTCACAATCACTCTCAGATGGCACCGGATATCGAAATGCCCTGCTGTCCGGTTTAACCGAACCGATCCAACCAAACGGATTGAAGCTTGGTACCTATCCGTCGCCTTGATTGCCTGCTGCGCATTTTTGCTTGCCAATCGGGATATACGATAGCAAAGTTCCACAACTAAAATGTAGATTCTGGCGGGGAGAGATTATGGACGTTAGAGCAGCAGTTGCCTTTGAAGCAGGCAAACCACTTGAAATCGCAACCGTGCAGTTGGAAGGGCCGAAAGCAGGCGAAGTTCTTGTTGAAGTCAAAGCCACGGGCATTTGCCACACCGATGAGTTCACCTTGTCCGGTGCAGATCCTGAAGGCATTTTTCCAGCAATTCTTGGCCATGAAGGCGCTGGCGTCGTCGTTGATGTTGGTCCGGATGTGACATCGCTGAAAAAAGGCGATCACGTAATCCCGCTTTACACACCCGAATGTCGCGAATGCGATTATTGCCTGCACCCGAAAACCAACCTCTGTCAGGCGATCCGCACCACTCAGGGACAGGGGTTAATGCCAGACGGATCCAGCCGCTTTTCCCTCGATGGCAAGCCGATCATGCATTACATGGGCACCTCGACATTTGCCAATTTCACTGTATTGCCGGAAATCGCGCTGGCCAAAGTCCGTGAAGACGCTCCCTTCGACAAGATTTGCTACATCGGGTGCGGTGTCACCACCGGCATTGGTGCGGTCATTAACACTGCGAAAGCTGAACCGGGCTGCAATGCTGTTGTCTTCGGGCTTGGTGGCATCGGTCTCAACGTATTGCAGGGACTGCGTCTGATTGGTGCCAACAAGATCGTTGGCGTCGATATGAATAATTCCAAAAAGGAATGGGGCGAAAAATTCGGCATGACCCATTTCGTCAATCCTTCCGAAGTTGGGGAGGATAATCTGGTCGACCATCTGGTTGAAATTACCGATGGCGGCGCGGACTATTCCTTCGAATGTATCGGTAACACCAAAGTCATGCGTGCTGCACTGGAATGCTGCCATAAGGGCTGGGGTGAATCGATCATTATCGGAGTTGCCGGGGCGGGGCAGGAAATTTCAACCCGTCCTTTTCAACTGGTCACCGGCAGGTCTTGGCGCGGAACAGCATTTGGCGGTGCCCGCGGTCGAACCGACGTTCCAAAAATTGTTGACTGGTATATGGATGGCAAAATCCAGATCGATCCCATGATCACTCATAAAATGCCACTGGAAGACATCAACAAGGCCTTCGATCTGATGCATGAAGGCAAGTCGATCCGGTCAGTTGTCGAGTTTTAAGGTCGATTCAGCTAAGGCAATATCCTTATATCGATGCGCTTGTACCGCATCGATTGCGATACTGATTGCATCTTCATTGGTGCAATCACCGGCGCTTTCGCAGACAACCGAATTCGGCACGACCACTAAAAGCGTGACTTTGCCAAAAGGGTCAAAGGTTGATTCGCGATACCTGTTGCGCCGCAAAAAGTCGCCGGCCACAGACCTGGATAATGCGTCTGCGGAGGAAGACCCTGAAAAGCAGGCAAAAGAAGATGCTACGCAATTGTTGGACGCACAGTTGTTGGGTGCATGGACCCGGGTTTCATCGGTCAACAAAGGCCTTTCCGATGTCATGATCCGGGTGGCCGCAGTTCGCTGTTTACAGCAATTAACTCTCAAGCCACTGAGATTTGAAACAAGTGCGGCGCAGGAATTACCCGACATTGATGCGCTTTTCGGCGATCTGGTGTACTATCGAACCGAAAAAGGTCTGCAGCGTCTGGACATCAATTCCGGGCAAATTCGCCTGATATCTGACCTGACCACCAGAAACTGCAGAACACTCAGCTTGTATGGACCCTGATTGGCGAGAACCTGCGATTACGTATTCGATTTTCAAGGCCGTTGGAAAATTTGCCAAAAGCACGATTTATGATCGAAGAATCTGGATTTTACCTGCGTTGCCCATCGAAGAATGATGAACTTTTCCAAGACAATGATTAAGATATTCGCAGCACTCAGCATTTCCATCACTGTGTGGAGCACAATCGCCGTCGCTCAATCCAGGGATGCGACGGATCAGTCCGCCATTCGGCAATCAGCAATTTTTCTGGAACAGGTAGTTGGCCCCTGGGCGTTGATATTGCCTAAGTGGAATGTGGATCCAACCAGCGATGACTGGAAGACTGCACGGCAATCCTGCCTTGCACCGCTTGCGGCGCAAAATCCCGAGGTCGTAAAAGACGCTGACCCAAAAACACCACCCAAAGACATGCTGTTTGGAAGTCTGGTCTATTACCGCGGAGCAGATGGTCTCCAGCAATATTCCGCAGCGGATAATCAAATCAGAAGCTATCCAAATTTGAGGGTCGGCCGGTCGAATAGTGGTGCACCCGTCTATGAAATAAGCGGCAGTGGTGGCAAAGTCATCATCAATATTGGCAAGATAAACTCCGATTCAGGATCAGCCATTGTAATGGTTCGCGAAAACGCACTGCTGTTACGCTGCAAACAGACTTGACCCCAAAACCCGGCAAAATACATGATCATATTTATCGACGCCGATGCCTGTCCGGTAAAAGAGGAAACGATCAAGGTTGCTGGCCGTTACGATTTACCGGTGAAGATCGTTTCAAACGGGGGCATGCGACCATCCCGCGATCCGATGATCGAAACAATCGTCGTCGCCGCCGGGGCTGATGCAGCTGATGACTGGATCGCCGAGCGATGCAACAAGGACGACATCGTCATCACATCCGACATTCCGCTCGCGGCCCGAATTATCGATGCTCATGGCATTGCACTCGGCCCGACGGGCAAAGTGTTTACCGAAGAAACCATCGGCATGGCACTTGCAGTCCGCGATCTAAAACAGCATTTACGCGAATCGACCCAGAGTCAGACTTATAACCGTGGCTTTGAGCCCCGCGACCGATCCAATTTTCTGCAGGCGCTCGATCGTCTTGTTGTCCAGGCAATCAACCGCCGCAAATCTGATACTTAGGAGCTATTTTCATGGAAACCGTTTCGACCGCCCGCTCATTTGCTGGCACCCAGAGTGTCCACACCCACCAGTCCGAACAGTGTCAGTGCGACATGACGTTTGCAGTTTATATGCCTCCTCAGGCACAAGATGGCCCGGTTCCGGTGCTATGGTATCTCTCCGGTCTAACCTGCAACCACAGCAATGTTATGGACAAGGGAGAATATCGCGCTCATGCGGCAAAGCACGGTATCGCAGTGGTTTGTCCAGACACCAGCCCCCGCGGCGATCAGGTCCCCGATGATGCCGACAATTGGCAGTTCGGATCCGGTGCGGGATTTTATCTCGACGCCATTCGCGAGCCATGGCGAAAAAACTATCGCATGTATTCCTACATTCTCGAAGAATTGCAGGAACTGGTGGTTGGCAATTTCAACATCGATAAGGACCGGCAGGGAATTTTTGGACACTCAATGGGTGGACATGGAGCTCTCACCATGGCTCTGAAGAATCCCGACCTTTACAAGTCCTGCTCAGCCTTTGCGCCAATCGTACAACCGACCACAGCTGACTGGTCATCAGGCGCATTTGAACGCTATCTGGGCGACAATCCCCAAGCCTGGGCCGACTATGACGCGACCCTGTTGGTAGAAAACGGCGCACGATACTCTGAAATTCTGATCGATCAGGGTGCCGCTGACGGATTTTTGGATGACGGCCTTCGCCCATGGATATTCGAAAAGGCATGTAAAGATGCCGGAATACCGCTGACGATGCGCATGCAAGACGGCTACGACCACTCGTATTTCTTCATCTCCACATTCATGCAGGATCATATCAACTGGCACGCAGAACGGCTTTGACGACTATTCGACGGCATCCTCTTGGGCCGCAGCACGTTCTCGCACGAACAGGTAAATGCCCGAGGCAACAATTATGAAGATGCCAAGCCATTTCAGTGCGTCTGGGAAGTCGCCAAACAGGTAGAAACCGATAATGGTGCCGGTGACGATTTCCAGATACTGGAAAGGTGCCAATATGGAGGCACTGGCTAGACGAAAGGCCATGACCACCATCAAATGCCCAACAGTTGCCAGGGCTCCAATCGCAAAGATCAGCACCCAACGGATGCCAAACTCCGGAATCTGTGGTGATGAAAAGTCGTCAACACCAAACACCGTCGCCAGGCTCACAACAATTGCCAGCGTGATGACGCCGCCAATTCCGGCGGCAAATTGCATCGTCATGGCGTTGTCTTTGGATGCCATCTGGCGGGTCAGTATCAAGTAAGTGGCAAACAGAAACGCAGTGCAGATGGGCAGCAGGGAAACTGGTCCAAAGACCGCGTAGCTGGGCTGGACGATCAACATGGCCCCGGCAAATCCAATCACCACGGCGATGCGACGACGCCATCCGACCTTTTCTTTCAATATAACCACCGACAGGATGGTCAAGATGAACGGTTCAGTAAAAAAACGGCCAAAGCATCTGCGATCGGCATATAACGCAAAGTAGCGAAGAAAAGCATCACTGCCATGCTCATCAAGCCACCACGCACCAAATTGACCAGCAATTGGCGGGGGATCAGCGCCTTTACGCCGTAAACAGCCACGATGATCGGCCCTAACAAGCAGGCCTGAACCAGAAAACGCCCAAAAGTGGTTTGACCAGCTGAGACGTCATAGCTTGTGGCCAACACCTTTGCGATACCGTCCATAAGCGGCAGCATCAGCATGGCAAAGATCATCAGCACCATGCCACGTGCAACCGTGCTGTCTGATCGATTATCAGAGCCTGATTCAGGAAGGGCTGGTGTAATTTTCATTGATGCACGATAGGCAGCTTACGGTCGGTCAGCTAGCAAAATCACGCCACGGCTCACTGCAATTCGACATATCGGGGTTGGCAATTCCAGGTGATCGCCGCAATGCAAGTGCAGGCCGCCTTCATGTCGACAAAGCGGGCCACCCGACGCTCTTTGGCATCCTCATCTTCGCCCCAATGGGAAATGTTCCAATCTTCATCCACGTGGGCAATTTTCCAGGCTTCATCAAGATCAATTTCACCCTTGTAGACGGCCATCGCGATGATCGCTGAGCCGGTCAAGGTCGTCACCAGATGGCAGGCAGCCAAGGCCGTCGGATCAACAATCTGCCCGACATGGCCATTGAATGCGGTCATGGCTTCGGCGGGTTGTTCAACAAAAACAATTCCCTGCGCCAACGAAAATCGTGCCCCCAACGCCACATGGCACCAGTCTATCAACGGATCCCAGTGTTCGCGGTGAAGGTCATCCAGTCCGCTTGGGCCGTCAGCCCGGTAGCAAAGCATGTCGGAGCTGGCAAAACGCACGATGTCTTCCTGAACCACCTGCAAGTCACTGGCCACGCCGTCTATCGCGGTGTTGACCAACCGGGTAACCGGCATGGTCAGGGGGTCGATAACATCAATCTGATCGCGCCATTCGGCAGCCATTGTGCGAGCGATTTCAGCGGAGGTGGACCCCAATGGCGATTTGCCCGGCGTTTTGACCGGGCGCTCGTCAAGTTTGACCACATGCAGGCCATCCTCTTCAGCAACCACCACATCTTTGTAGAAACGCTTGGGCAATTGGCTTTTGCGAGACGGTTCAGAAACACGCGTTGGGGTTTCCGGCACATTGTCATCACGTTCGCCAAGAATGTCAGCCATGGGTGTTGCTCCTGCAGCGTGGTCGCATCGTATATGGGATGGCGCCCGGAAATTGAAAGTTCGAAACGCAAAACGTTTCTATCAATTCAATTCGTCTTCCTCAATAAGGCCGTCCGCTTCGTCGAATACAAACAGGTTCCAGCTTTGCACCATGTGCGGCGGCAGGGGTGCAGTTACATCAAGATCAGGCATGCCTTCATCTGGATGAGGAATCTTGATGCGACGGGCATGAAGGTGCAGACGCTTTTGCACTCCTCCGGGAATTTCCCAGTTCTGCACATCGAAATATTTAGGATCCCCAACAATTGGATGACCAATGTGCTGGGCGTGCACGCGCAATTGATGGGTCCGACCAGTATGAGGTTTCATCTCCAGCCAGCACACAGTTCTCGGATTTGAATCAATCACCCGATAAAATGAAACCGCATGATCAGCATGGCGTTCGCCGTGTTTTGCGACGCGCATCCGGTCCCCGTCCTCGGCCTGTTCTTTCACCAGATAGGTGGAAATGCGCCCTTCCCTTTGGCGTGGAATTCCGCGCACCAATGCCCAGTATGTTTTCTCAGTATCACGGTGCCTAAAACTTTTGGTCAGAGCCGCCGCCGCTCCCCGTGTCTTGGCGACAACAAGAACACCGGATGTGTCGCGGTCCAGACGATGGCATAGACGCGGTTTTTGACCACTCTTGTCCCGCAGGCTCTCCAACATCGAATCAACAGACCGGGAAATACCGGAACCACCCTGCACCGCCAGCCCTGACGGCTTGTTAAATACCAGAACCTTTTTGTCTTCGTAGAGCACCATATCCCGCAACACATCCGCGTCATGGCGATCGCGTATTGTATTGGCCGTCATATGGCGAGGCTTGTCGGCCTTGTTGGCATCCAGCGGCGGAATGCGCACCACCTGCCCCGCTTCCAGTCGCGAAGCGGTTTTAACGCGGCCGCCATCAACGCGCACCTGACCAGAGCGCAACAATTTCTGCAATTGGCCAAAACCGACCCCAGGAAAATGAGCCTTGAACCAACGGTCCAGGCGCATGCCGGATTCATCTTCGTCGACTGTTTTTTGGGAAACCCCGGTCAGCGCCATCATCAACCTCAAGCGGAAAGAGTACGAACGAGCCAAAGTCCGACAAAAACGGCCGCGACACAGGCGACCAGCGTGCCCATCGTATAGCTCAATGCATGGGCAAATGCGCCCCGTTCCCACAAATTGGCAATATCTAGAGAAAACGCCGAATAGGTGGTGAAACCGCCGAGCAGTCCGGTTGCAAAAAACAAACGAACTTCCTGACTGCCACCTTTGCGCACAAGCCAGCCGATCAGCAGTCCCATGACCAACGATCCGACAATATTGACGATCATCGTTCCGTAGGGAAATCCGGGGCCGAATTGACGCAACGCCGCGATTCCGACGAGATATCTTCCCGTCGCCCCAAGACCACCACCCAAAAAGACCAATAAAGCATGCAACATGAGAGCGATGTAACCGATTGCGACACAGGACGCCACCGTCCGATCACATATCGAGCGGATCGTAATTACATCAAGATCGGTTTATTTTGATTTTTCGTAACTACTCAGCTACCCTATTTCTGCTGCCATTAGGTGCGACAATTT
>JAALLE010000147.1 GCA_011087605.1 Hyphomicrobiales bacterium | reverse complement strand
TGGCGCATTACGACGCCGATGGTGCAGGAGCCATCCACACCATCCGCATGTCGGTGATTTGCCCATAAACGTTTAATTCTGGGTCGAACGGTTGCTTTGGTGAATTGGTATGGAAATACTGAACCTCGCGCCAAGGTCGACATTGGGCCGAACACAACAAGATAGTGGGAACAATAAGACTATGACCATACAATCAAGCAAGAGAATAGAGATTTTAAAGAGCTCTTGGGATGCTCTTGGACGTGGAGATATGGATTCCGTCGCATCCGCATATGTGGAAGACATGATTTTTGTACTGCCGGGCCAAACCGACATATTGAGTGGCAAAACTTCCTTCCGATCAGCATTGGATACCATTGGCGAGGCATTGCCTACAGGATTTGAAATCACCGATCTGCGGTATTTTTCAGGAGAAAATACAGGTGAGGTTGTCAATATTGTCGAGTGGAAATCAGTGAAAGTTCCAAACGGTTCTCAGTCTGCAATATTGTGGAAGTTCAATGAATCCGATCAAATAACCGAAGAGCGCTGGTTTGTAGACACCGAGCAATGGAAAGCCGCATTTTAGAATGCTGCACTGATCTTTCTCAGCGAATAGGCGAAACCCAAGTCTTCGCCGTCCGCATGTGCCGACTTCAACAGCTGTGCTACGTCTTTTCCTCTGCCATGTTCGGCCAAAGCGCGCCCGCGCTTGGCGAAATAGCTGCTCCATCTCAAAGGTTCGACGCTCGAGTAGTCTTCCAGGCATTTCGAATACCGTTCGGCCTCATCCCAGTCATTAAGTTCAAGCGACACCTCAATGGCATCGCGGTAGAACCACAAATGATTGTGTCCACCCACACCCTGCGTGAGAATTTCTTCACCTTCTTGAAGTGACGCTATGCGCTTGTTTGGATCTCTGCATACCAGGGCATAGCTGCCCAATGCGCGCCCGCCCAGGAACCGCATGGCGGATTGCGCTTGCCGATACCGCTCAAGAGCTTCCAAAGCCAGCCGTTCGCCATTTTCTACATCGCCGTCTATTGCGGCAACTCGCCCCAGATATTCAATGCAAACGGTCTCAAACCGCTCGGCTCCCAATTGCTTGGCCAGATCCTGACCAGCTTTCGCCCATTCGCGTGCGGCTTGCGTATCAAATAGTTCAAGCACGTAAAGTCCGACGATACGGGAAACCATTTCGGCTCTCGGGTCAAATTGCCGCTTCGCTATGCCGAGGGCATTTTGGCAGTCAGTTAATGCCTCTCTTGGTTGACCCAAATACAGCAGAGTTTGACCGCGCATCGACAAATTCGCCGCAGTAACGCCGTGAACATCAAATTTTTCGGCCAGTTTCACACAATCATCAAACAGCTTGTGAGCCGTAATCATTCGGCCTCTGGAGAATTCCGCGTCAGCCAGGTTGTCCAGTGCCTGAGCCTCCAGCTCGCGAGATCCTGCAGCACGAGCATATTCCAAAGATCGGTTGCCCTCTGCAATGCAGGACTGCGTATCACCATGAACGAAGTGGACACTGGATTTGAGTTGGCAGATACGGGCCCGCTCCTTCGGCAAATCCAGATGTTCAATTTTTTGAGTAGCTTTTTCCAACGTGTCCAGCAGTTCTGTATAGGCCTCGTGGATGCGCAATCCTTCCGCAATGCCGATCATTGCCTGGCAGGCTTTCTCATTGTCGGATGTGTCGTCGCAGGCACATCTGTAGGCCTCGATCGCCTCGCTGATGTTTCCAAGCCGTCGCTGCAGCTCTCCCAACAGCATATACATTTCATAGATCTCGGAATTCGCCCCAAGCTCAATTCCGCGCTGCAGGAGTTGGACGGCTGCATCGTAGTGTATGCGCTCCGTTTCATCTTGAGCCGCTGCAAGATATGCTGCTGAAGCTTCATCTGAGCCCGCCAGATCAAGGTGTTGTGCATGCAAAATCAAATTGCGCGCAGCATAAATATCGGCGGCTTTGGTATGTAGTTCGCGGCGTCTTTCGCCCACCATGGATGCGTATAGCCCATCTCGAATCAAAGCATGGCAAAACACATGCTCCTCTCCTTCAATTCGCAGCAACCTGTGCTTTGTGAGCAGATTGCAGTCGTAAGAACTGTCGTTGATCAACTCCTTCAGCAGGTCCAGTGAGAACCGCTGTCCAAGGGCGGAAGCCGCAAATAAAGCTTCCCTGTCTTCCGCCGGCAGTCGATCGGCGCGCGCCAGAACAAATCCCTGAATCGTATCTGGCAATGTCTCATGGTTATCGGGCGTCCAATCGCTCAGGAGCTGCTCTATAAACAGCGGGTTGCCATCTGCCCGTTCCAGCAATTCCTCCATTTTGGAACGGTCATTGGTCGACAGGCCTTTGGCGAGTTGGATCGCGTATTGCTTTTGGAGTGGCTGAAGTTCGATTATGGTCAGCGGGCATCCGCGCAGCGAGGTCAACCAATCCTGATCCAGCGTCCTTCCCTCAATTCTGGAAGTTAAAAGCAAAATTGCAGGACAATTTGGCAACCCGAGTGCCACGCTGGCCAGGATATCAAGGGTCAGTGGGTCGGCCCAATGAATATCCTCGATCACGATCAGGCGTGGGGTATCCAGAGCCAGCCTGATCACCATTGTCGACAAGGTGGATCCAATACCTTCATTGCGCGACTGGTTGTCCAGCGCCTTGTAAGCGGTGCGCAATTGCTCCGGATGTTCGATATTGAGAAGGTCGTACAGAAAAATCTCGTTTTCTGCGTCCACCAAACCCTGACCAAGCGCCCGATTTCTGGCATCTATCCGGTCGTCGCTGGTGGGATTGGAAGGCATGTCCAACAACGTGGCTGTAAGGTCATGAAGCGTCTGAGCTCCCCTGTTGATGCCAAAGTCAACAATGGTCACACGATGAGTCTTGAGCTTGGAGCGCTCGGCAATATTGGTGAATTCAAAAGCCAGTCTGGTTTTTCCAATGCCTGGCTCGCCACGCAGCAGTAGTGTTTGGCCAGCATTTTCGCTGAACATGTCTTCAACAATCGACCCGAACTGCCTCAGTTCTGAAGTGCGACCAACAAACTCGGTCGCCCAGTGCACATCTGCATCGTCGAGCAGACGAACAAAAGACCACGTTGGAATTGGATCCTGTAAACCTTTGATTGAAGCGGTTCCGCGAGAGGAGAACTCGGCATGACGCATCAATACTTGGTAGACGGCCTGGGAAACGAGCGTTTCGCCGGGCTCTGCCAGATCATCAAGACGCGACGCCAGATTCACCGTGTCTCCGGTAACCGTATATTCCGTATGCTGTGCGCTGCCGGTGCGACTGGCAACAACAACGCCCGAGGCGATGCCGATATGGGTCTTCAGGGTGCGTCCAAATTGTTTGCCCAGTTTTGGCATAGCATCGTGAATATCCGACGCAGCCCGAAGGGCGCGCAGAGGATCATCGGAATGGGCGACGGGAGCTCCGAAAACCGCCATCACCCCGTCGCCCAGGTGTTTATCAGCTTTCCCTCCGTGTGATTCAATTATGCCGTCGACAACGCTGAAATACCGATTGAGCAGGCGATGGGTATCTTCGGGGTCAAGATTTGTAGACAGTTGAGTGAAACCCGCCAGATCAGCAAACAGCACAGTTACCTGGCGGCGTTCACCGATGGCCGAAGTTTTAACGGTATTTTCCGAAGCTGATTGATTGGAACCGGATGTCGAGTTGGCCAGTGCCTTTAGAAATTTCTTTCTGAGACCAAGCGAAAGTCCAAGGTCCTTTAAGTCGTCATTGTTCAGCTCAAACAGAACTTCGCCATCGACTTCGTTTTCTTCGAAAAGATCCTGGAGCTGATCGAACCCATGCTCAGCAAGCCATGTCCGCATATCTACCATCCAGACTCAATAACGTACCAACCGACCATCTGCAATGAACCCCAATTGGCGTAACGGCGAGATAGGAGATTTGCCGCAATGAAAACGCAATTGCGGCGATCTGTGCAAAATTGATTGACAGAAATATCCATGCGTTCCCTAATCGGGCTCGAAGAGTGCAAATTTATGGAGGGCGACATGCGGATTGCAACCATGGCAACCGGCGGCATTGGCGGGTTTTTGGCGGTCAAACTGTCGCAAATTGGGCATCAGGTGGCAACGATCGCCCGAGGGGCGCACTTGGAATCAATAGCCATGAACGGGCTCACGCTTGATGGCCCGACAGGAATGGAAAACGTAAAGCCGTGGAAAGTAACAGCCGATCCGGCTGAGATTGGCCAGGTCGATGTGATTATTTTGGGGTCAAGGGAGACGCGTTGGAAGAAGCGGCCAGGGCATGTAAACCAATGCTTGGTCCCGAAACGGTCGTTGTCCCATTTCTCAATGGAGTTGAAGCATCTGACCGCTTAGCCGAAATTTTGCCTGCGCAAAATGTTGCAAATGGAATGGCCCAAGCGTCCACCACAATCGCTTCTCCCGGAGTGATCAAGCAGACCGGAGAGTTCAACCTGTTCACCTTTGCTGAGCGCGACAGCAGGGCCTCAGAGAGGATTGATCTTCTGAGGGCTGCGATAAATGATGCGGGCTCTTCGGCACCCGTAACGGATGATATTGAGCGCGATGTCTGGTCCAAATTTGTCCTGTTTTCGGCGGTGTCGGGAGTTACCGCCGCAGCAAGGTGCACCATAAATGACATCGTGACCGTTCCAGAACTTGGTGAAATATTTCGCGCCGTTACTTCAGAGACTGCAGCAATTGGCCGAAGCCAGGGTGTGTCGTTGGACGCGGAAATTGAAGAAAAAACATGGTCTACAACGCTTAAATTGCCAAAGGCCATGAGGGCATCAACAGCCATCGATCTGGAAAATGGTCGTCCATTGGAAATCGAATGGATATCTGGCGCTGTTGCAAGGCTTTCACGCAAAGTGGGGCTGCCCGCACCAACCAACGAATTGCTGTACGCGCTTCTCCTTGCGCACAAAAACGGCCGGTGAGCGTATGCATTGCGCCGGTGTCTGTGGCACTACAGTGAATGTTGTGGGCAATCGGATGATCCGCGTCCGCCCACAATGTTAGGGAACTCGTTCACACGGAACCAACAACACTTAATATGTTTTCGAACTGACGATCTGACCGCTGCAGTTTCGACCACACCACAACGATGTCTGCCACTGCCTGAGGCGATGAAATGGGAAGGGTGACCAGAGGCTGCCCGTCGTAACTGGTTGGGGCAGGGGGATGAGAGTAGCTGAGACCAATTCCTGTCCCGTGCGCCGCTAGCGAACGCATCATCTCCAGCGATGCTGTCCGAGCAGCCACCAATGGCCGCTGACCCATGTCTTCAAATAATTTTGACACATAGCCTTCTGACAAATCTTCGGCAAACAGGATGAGAGGATGCTCAACCAGCTGCTGAAGTTCAACTGAACTTTCCCCCGAAAGTGGGTGATCGATTGAGACAAAGGCGACGGGGGAAATCTCTCTGATTTTGCGGCGTTCGAAGTGATCTTCAAATCCAATATCGTAGGAAATTGCCAGATCACTTCGTCCCTCCTTCAGATCGGTAGCCAGGGCGGCGAAACGACCCTCTCTACCTTCAAAGGCCATGGATGGAAATTTGGACCTCAATGTCTTCAGCGCAGGGGCAAGAAACCATGGTGCGATGTCCTGGAAACAGGCCAGCACGAATGGGCGCTCGGCCTCCGAAGCGTCTTCCATCTGACCGGCCATCTGAAGCAGGCCGAGGGCTTTATCAATAAACCGATGCCCAAACGGCGTTATCTCAATCGCTGCCCCCTTGCGCCGCACAAAAATTGGCTGTCCCAGTTTCTGTTCCACTCGCGTGATGGCGACCGAGAGGGACGGTTGGGAAACATGCAGCAACGCAGCGGCCTTTGTCAGGCTGCCTTGCTCGGCAACGGCGACGATATATTCGTATTGGCGCAGGGTATTATATAACATGAAGCTATTAATATCATGATCATATATTATTAGAAACTAGAAATGGTATCCGCTAAATAGCCAGAACCTGTATCGCGTCAGGGGGCACTAACATGGAGGATGCCAGCAATGCACAAGCTTCTCACTCAACAGCAGATTGACGCCTTTCAGAGCGAAGGAGTGGTGCAGATCAAAGGGCTTTTCAAGACCAGGTTGAGGCGATCCGTTCGGGAATTGATCGCAACATGGCGGAGCCGGGGCCTTATGCTTCAGGGAACCTGAAAGAAGGCGAAGGCGGCCGGTTTTTTGACGATTATTGCAACTGGACCAGAATTCCCGAATTCGAGCAGGTCATTCACACATCGCCCGCAGCTGAAGTTGCCGCCGATCTGATGGGGTCGAATAGGGTGCAAGTTTTCCACGATCATATTCTGGTTAAAGGTAACTACTCAGCTACCCTATTTCTGCTGCCATTAGGTGCGACAATTTGAT
>JAALLE010000042.1 GCA_011087605.1 Hyphomicrobiales bacterium | reverse complement strand
AATCAAATTGTCGCACCTAATGGCAGCAGAAATAGGGTAGCTGAGTAGTTACCGCGCTGTTGCAAAACAAGCAGCCGCTGAAACTGGTATAAGCGACAGCTTGTTCAAAAGCCTGTTACCAGCCATGGCTTCCATGGTGATGGGGTCAATGTTCAAGGGCGCAACCGGCAATAACATTGCACCTTCCCAAAAAAGACAGGCCGGCGGGCTGGGGGATCTACTGGGCGACGCTCTCTCTGGCGGCAGTGGCGGCGGCAGCGCTGGCGGTGGACTGCTGGGGCAGATTATTGAAGGCCTGGCCGGTGGTCTGCTTGCCGGCGCAGGAAGTGCCACCAAACGCAGGCGCTCACCGTCGAGGCGGCGCAGAACACAAAAGCCAGGATCTCTGGAAGACCTTCTCGGAGATGTCTTAGGAACTGGGACAACAAGGAAACGACGGAGAACCAAAACCACTCGAAGCAGATCGAAACCAGCGTCTCGCCGCCGTCGCCGCAGCGGTGGTGGCATGTTGGACGGTTTGCTCGACGAGTTTCTCGGTGGCGGTAAAACTCGAACCCGTTCGCGACGCCAAGCACCCAGCACAACGCCCATGCCTGCGCCAAGACGGCGAAGCAGGCGAGCGCCGCCGGACGACCAGTCAACCGGGGGAGGTTTAGGGGATATTTTTGGGGATTTTTTGGAACCTGGTGGAAACTCCAGTGCCAAACAAAGGCGACAAACCGGCAGTATCTTTGATGAATTTCTGGAAGGCTGAACAGACTTCGAACAAATAGAATCCGACGCACCCTGCTGTGGCAGAACACGTCGGATTTAAAGCTGCAGAATATTGGTCTCAGACTAACAATCGAACCCGTGTGCAATCATATCTGCAAAACGGTCCTCAATCAGTTTACCTTAGATACGACTGGACTGACGCGCCCAGAAACGGCGCCGCGCCGCCAAGGCACGCAAGTGCAACGACGAATCTCCTTTGAAACTCAGAGCCTCGCGGACATCGCCACGGGTAATGCCCATATCCATCAGCGCCCAGTCTTCCTGTCTCAGCAATTTGGCAATCTCACGCCGTTTTTGATTTCGACGCATCCACTTTTTGGAAGCGCGAATCAGGTCCTGTGGGCCCGGAATAAGGATGGAAGTTCTTGTGGTTTGTTCGGTGTAGGCCATCGTCTTTCTCCGTGTTTGATGAGGTAACAGAACCTATATGGCGCCACTTGTATCATTTGACCAACGAATGTTATTTATGCTATCCATCAATAATGTTGATGAGTAGGACTTTCGAACATGTATTCCCTCGACACCGATCAATTACGAACATTTCTAGCTGTAGAACAGACACTTAGCTTTACTCAGGCTGCAGAAATTGTTCACAAGACCCAGTCTGCCGTCTCCATGCAGATCAAAAAGCTCGAAGAAAATGTCGGCAAATCTCTGTTTCATCGACTTGGCCGTTCAATCGAATTGACGGACGATGGCCATAAATTAGTCGGCCATGCCCGCGAGATCATTGAAGCATCAAATCGAGCCATGGCAGCTTTCGATGAGGAAGCATTGCGAGGCAGCGTGTATTTGGGCACCGCGGATGATTACGCAGAACGGTTTTTGCCCGTCATTTTGGCGGGATTCTCGGAGTCAAATCCGTTGGTCGAGGTGAGCGTTGTATGCGAAAGCACCTATGGATTGCGCCAGCGCATCAAATCCGGCGAACTTGATGTTGCCATTGTCACCCACAATGAAGCCCGTGAGCATTCCGAACTGATCCGCCACGA
This sequence comes from Hyphomicrobiales bacterium, assembly GCA_011087605.1. Lineage (GTDB taxonomy): Bacteria > Pseudomonadota > Alphaproteobacteria > Rhizobiales > Rhizobiaceae > Pseudahrensia. The sequence goes on along the minus strand of JAALLE010000042.1, from coordinate 30,928 downwards.
ACCCTTACTTTGGGTTACTTCAGCGCGTCACAATACCCACAAGATGGACCCATTGCCCCTGGCCCTTGGCAGTCCCCAATGCATCTGGCGGCAAACAGCCATGGAGGCTTTGGATGAAAAAAACCGCGACTATCGCATACTATATACAAGCTTCTCCGCCACGGTTGTGGATTCCGCTGCATTGGCGGGACTTGCCGTCGCCGTGCAGCCAGAATCCGCTCTACGTCCCGGCATGCGCGTTCTGACCGAACGCGATGGTTTTTCCACCCTTCCCCATGCTGAAATTGGTCTGTTGCGGGGGCGGCGGGAGACAAACGCCGTAACTGAGGCATTGATCGATCATATCCGCCACAGTCTCGATGGAATATCGATCCCCGACTACTCTATTTCCCCTGTTGCCGACTTGGCAGATTCCATCGCGGTTCCAGCCAAACTGGCTCCAATACCTGACCGGACATTGCGAAAAACTACGGTGAATTGATAATTCAGATGATGGACCACTGATTCAAGCATGGTACAAGACGGTATGAGCAGATCCGGTTCCCCCAAACCAACCTCCAACGCCCTTGAAGTGACGGTCACAGAACTGTCTAGCAAGCTGAAAAAAACGGTTGAAGACACTTTTGGTTATGTGAGGGTGCGTGGCGAAATATCCGGATTTCGGGGACCGCATTCCTCCGGGCATTGTTACTTTTCGCTGAAGGACGAGCGGGCCAGACTGGAAGCCGTCATCTGGCGCGGTCAGGCCGCCAAACTAAAACACATGCCGGAAGAAGGTCTGGAGGTTGTGACTTCTGGCAAATTGACGACCTATCCAGGCTCTTCGAAATACCAGATTGTTATCGACAATCTGGAACCGGCTGGAGCAGGCGCATTGATGGCCTTGCTGGAGGAGCGCCGCAAGAAACTGGCCGCTGAGGGACTGTTTGAACCAGAGCGAAAACAATTATTGCCCTTCATGCCAAGAGTAATTGGTGTAGTTACCTCGCCGACCGGCGCTGTCATTCGCGATATATTGCATCGCATCAGCGACCGCTTCCCGGTTCACGTGATTGTCTGGCCGGTGCGAGTGCAGGGCGAAACTTCCGGGCGCGAAGTCGCAAACGGTGTTTATCAGCTGAATCAATTGCCAATAGGCGGACCACTGCCAAGACCCGATTTGATCATCGTCGCGCGCGGGGGCGGTTCGCTGGAAGACCTGTGGGGATTTAATGACGAGGCGCTGGTCAGGGCCGCTGCGGCCTCAATGGTGCCGCTGATTTCAGCAGTTGGCCATGAAACCGACTGGACGCTGATCGATCACGCAGCCGATTGGAGGGCTCCAACACCAACCGCCGCCGCCGAAAAAGCTGTTCCTGTGAAAGCCGACTTGCAGGCCCACATTGCGGATCTTGGAGCGCGGTTAAGGGGCAGCCTAAGTCGCCTCTCAACCAAAAACCGTTCGGATATACGTGCTCTCTCCAGAGGATTGAAAAAACCTGATAATTTACTGGCCTTGCCGCGGCGGCAGTTTGATGAGGCCAGCGGACGATTGAATCGTAGCCTTGTGACCAGAATCGAAAAAGCGCGTGATCGGTTTGCTCAAGGCGGCGGTCGCCTGACACACCATAGTTTGACACGGTTGCTAAGCCGCAATGGCGAACGATATTCTGCGTTGGCCCCGCGCAACCAAAGGGCGTTGAAAGAATTCGTTCAGTACAGAAGACAAAAATTTGACGGTTTTGCCAGACTTGTGCGCACAGCGCCTATTGAAAGTCGAATAGCGGTTGCCAATCAGACGCTTGCCAGACTGGCTCCACAATTATCAACTCGCATTGATAGCAGATTATTATCAGGTGGTGAAAAACTCGAACGCAATACACGACTGCTTAAATCCTTATCCTATCAGGGTGTTCTTGATCGCGGGTTTGCAGTCGTCCGCGATGCCAAGGACACACCGCTGACCGGAATCAAGTCGGTCAAAGCCGGCAACAATCTGACAATCGAGATGGGGGATGGGCGTCTGCAAGTGGTCGCGGCACAAAAATCCATCAAACCAGAACCAGCGACAAAATCGGCCAAGGTAAAAGACCAGGGCTCACTGTTTTAAGTGCTATATCTGTAATGAATTATGGATGGGCCGATCGCCCAGATCGAGCCCAACGAACTAGAAAATGGTACGGCTGGAAGGAGTTGAACCATCGACCTCTGGCGCCACAAGCCAGCGCTCTAACCTACTGAGCTACAGCCGCACATTTCTACCCGCCAAAATCAGCGAAGCACGCGTGTCATAAGACCTAATTGCATCGGGAGCAAGTCTGATCATAGAGTGAAATTCGGCATTTTTTAGGATAATTGGGCAACCGGGGTCTTCCAGGCAGATTAACTTTGAATTCGAAAAGTTATCCAGCTCCAATCAAGATTGTGGATTGTCCCTGCAAAAACCTGTATTTACACTTTGTTAACAAATTCCGGGCCTCTGGGTGCACCCCGTGACTTGCAAAAGCAACCCAAAACGAATGGTTGAGTATGGCGCAAACAAATTATCCCTATCTTGATCTCACAGTCCTGCCCGAAATCAGACCGCACGTCATCTCTTCGAGCGCTGTCTTGCTTTATGACGAAGCCTTTGAATCCGTTTTGTGGGCTAACGGAGAGGGCACCAGCCTGCTTGGCTCATCTGGTTTACGCGATCTTTTGGATGGAGCTCACTCCATCAATCCCGTCATGCTTCGCCAGATCCGCGCCGCCGTCGAACAGTTGGATGATCAAAAGGAAGTCACAGCCGTGATGCGTTTACGGCGGGGAATGAGTTCCAAACTGGTCGGATTCAGCGTTCGGCACATAGATCTGCCTGAAAGTGACAAAGCCGTACTAATGGTTACAGAAAGCCTGCATGGACGCGGCCATTCCGAATCCGATATGGCGCGGACTGCGGTGGATTGCCTTGATGGATTTAGCCACGCATCGGCGATTCTGGGCCCCAAAGGTGAATTACTGGCGAGCTCCAAACATTACGGAACACTGGATATCTCCGACGGTGAACTGAAAAATCTGGTCAACGAAGTTTCAAACGAGGAAGATCGTCTCGTTAAGCGCTTGATCACAACCGTAAACGGATCGGTTGCCGCAGGCATTGCTCGCCTTAGTGATGACCCGGCCAATCACATGTTGATTATTGCCGATGCTGATGTCGATTCCAACCAAACCGAACCATCCAGCACGGAATCGGATGACGAAGGTGAACAGTCTCCACCACCTGTCGAGCAGATTGCCGATGCTGAAACCGAAGAAACGGTGCAAAGCTCTGGTCCAGTTGTAGGTGCATTTTCAAACCGCCGCCGGGGTGGAAAAAGTGGGGTCGCCCGTTGGTACTTCAAACAGCCCCCGGAAGAGGAAGACGTTAAGCCAGATGCCGTTAGTGAAGTCTCAGCCGAGGTTGAAACAGAAGGGGCAGTTGAGACCCCTGAAACCGCCGAGTCAGTTGACGAGGCGGCAGCACCCTCCGATGTGGATCAGGATGAGGCATCCAATGAAAGCTTTGACCTGCCGACAGATGACCATCCAGTTCAAAATGGTGGGTTGATTCAGGAAACCACATATACAGACGGCTCGACATCCGATGCCGAAAGGAATGATTCAGAAGACGAGTGGGAACAATCTGACACCGACGCTGCGCAGAACACTCTTCAACCTGTAATCGACAACGATTTTGAATTCACCGCAGGCCCAAAGCCGATACGTTTTGTCTGGGACATGGACACAAATAACGAGTTTCGGTCAATTTCCAGCGAATTCGCCGACGCCGTTGGCCCCAATGCTGCCAATATCGTCGGCCTGACGTGGTCTGAACTATGTCAGATGCACGAAATTGAGAACGGCGAGGACGTCTCGGTACTTTTGAGAAAAGGCGATACATGGTCCGGAAAAACCGTGCTTTGGCCGGTTGAGGGCACCGACTTAAGAGTTCCTATCGATCTGGCTGGCCTACCTTCCTATGGCAGAAATCGGTCCTTTGAGGGTTTTAACGGTTTTGGTATCGTGCGCACCGCCGACGCCGTTGTCGACCCTCATGCTTCAGGATTGAAACTCACCCCGTTGAGCGAGAATACCGAACCGCTGGTGGCTGAAGATTCACCCCAATCCGAAGAACAGCCACGTCCAGAAGACCAATCGTCCCAAACGACCAAAGTCGTTGACCTACAGTCTCGCCGCGATTCAAGCAGCGAGCGGTCACTCTCTTCCGATGAGCAGGAAACTTTTGAAGAGATTGGTGAAAAACTTGGTGATGATCAGCATGCTTCCTCAAACAACGACGATGGGGAGACCAAAAGCCCCGATACTGATTCACAGACCGAAGAATTTACTCCCGCAGCCTTTTCAGGTCCGTCTCGCCGGTCGCTAGATTCACCGGAAGGCCCCGAAACGACGGCAAACGCGGTTTCGACACCCGATCACACCGTCGACACATCTATTCTGGCACGGCTTCCTATTCCGGTTTTGGTATATCGCGAAAATGAATTGTTGTTTGGCAATCAACAATTTTTTCAACAAACGGGATATGAAGATCTGCAAAACTTAGCCCAGGCAGGAGGCATCGAAGTTTTATTTGGCGAAGCCAGGTCTGAAGGGGCCGGCAACCGCTCGACCATATACCATGCCAATGGCAAACAGCTGGACGCACAGGCCAATTTGCAGCGCGTTCCTTGGGACGACGACCGGGCAATGCTGTTGACACTGCGACACAATCAGTCTGGTGACGGTGACAACGACCCAAACTTTCAAGGTGAACAGGTTGGAAACAATACCGATGAAAGTCCAGACGATGGTAGCGGCGACGGCGGTGAATCTGATCAGTCTTCCAGCGCCACCAAAGATGAATTGGCAGGAGCTAAGTCACGACAGGCAGATATCGTGTCGCTACATGGCGATGCAATGCAGCCCGATCAGACGACCAGGCCCGCCTTTGGCGGCTTGGGCGCGGAAGACCTGCGAGATATTCTGGACACGGCCACCGACGGCGTAGTCATTCTCACCGACGAGGGCATTGTCAAAGCATTGAACAAATCGGCGGAAGCCCTGTTTGATGTCAAACCAGCAGATGTTCTCGATCAGTCATTCACCAGAATTCTGGCACTCGAGAGCCACCGATCTGCCCTCGACTATTTATCCGGCATATCCGGCACCGGCGTGGCAAGCCTGATGAATGATGGACGCGAGATCATCGGAAAAACTACAAAAGGTGGTTTGATCCCGTTGTTCATGACAATAGGAAAACTCCAACAAACTGATGCTTGCTGTGCTGTCGTTCGGGACATTACGCAATGGAAAAAGGCTGAGGAAGAACTGCTCAACGCAAAAAGTATCGCCGAATCCGCAAGCGCTCAAAAGACCGAATTTCTGGCAAAGGTCAGTCATGAAATCCGCACACCACTGAATGCCATCATCGGATTTTCAGATATGATGATCGAAGAGCGTTTTGGAGAAATCGACAATGACAGATATCGCGGTTACCTGCGCGACATTCATCGCTCTGGGAATCACGTTTTGGAATTGGTCAATGATTTGCTCGATATTTCCAAGATCGAAGCTGGTAAGATGGAGCTGGAATTCGATGCCTGCGATTTAAACACGACGGTATCTGAAACCGTTGCCCTCACCCAGCCGGACGCCAACAAGGAACGGATTATCATCCGTACCAGCCTTTCGGCTGTAGTACCCAAAATCGTTGCCGACCCGCGCAGCTTGCGGCAGATCATTTTGAATCTGGTTTCAAACTCAATCAAATTCACCAAGCCGGGCGGTCAAGTCATCGTCTCAACTGTTTATGAAGAGAGCGGTGAAGTGGTGCTGCGGGTGCGCGACACCGGCATTGGCATGAGCGATATGGAATTGGCGCGTGCTTTAAAACCTTTTCAGCAAGTAAACACCGAAATCGAAACTCAGGGGACCGGCCTCGGCCTGCCACTAACCAAGGCGATGGTTGAAGCCAACCGAGCTCGTTTCGAAATCGAAAGCAATCCGGAAGAAGGCACACTCGTTGAGATATATTTCCCAAATCAACGCGTGCTTGCAGATCGCTAGGAGCGCATGGCTCAATTCAGCCGCACCAATTGATGCAGGCAAGCCTTTGAACTCATTTAAAAAAGCCAGAATCAGAGGCTGTTTCCTGCCCAATAATTCATTTTAGAAAATTTCTAAGATATTGGTTTTTAACAATATTTTCTTGACGCTGACGGTTGCAATTTCTATGCACTAGACGGCAGTTGCCGAAACTCACATCCCGTCCGTGCGGCCAAGGGCATGCAGGTTCAGGAATCTCAAAACGAAGGGCCTCATGCCTGAAACGGTCGCTCCCCCTCCCGAATTGATCTGGCAAGACCGGTTATCGGCTATTTTGCCGATTGGCGGGCTGATGCTTATTTTGTTCCTGACCCTGCTGCCTGTCCTGGCCTTAATTTGGATCGCCGCAGTTTCGACCGGTGAAAGTTGGCAACACTTGCTCAACTACGTACTTCCCAGATCTCTGTGGGACACAGTGCTGTTACTGGTTGGCGTGGGCCTGGGGACAACGATCATCGGGGCGGGTTGTGCGTGGCTGACGAGCATTTATCACTTTCCCGGTCGCAATCTGATGAGTTGGGCGCTCGTATTACCGCTGGCAGTGCCAACCTACATTGCCGCCTACACCCATGTGGAATTTCTCGATTATTCCGGCCCCATACAAACGACGCTGCGAGATGTCTTTGGCTTCACAACGTCGAAAGATTACTGGTTTCCCGATATCCGTTCATTGCAAGGTGCCGGATTTGTGTTTTCTCTCGTTCTGTACCCATACGTGTTTTTGACGAGCCGGTTGGTGTTCTCCATGCAGGGGGCTTCGGCACTGGATGTTGCGAGTTCTCTGGGCGCCGGAAAGTTGGAAATATTTTGGCGCATCGCTCTGCCGATGGCCCGTCCAGCGCTGGCTGCAGGTGTTGCACTGGCGTTGATGGAAACACTCAACGATATTGGTGCTGTTGAAATTCTCGGCGTCAAAACGCTCACCTACGCGGTCTTTGAGACCTGGTTGAACCGTGATAATTTGGCAGGAGCCGTCCAATTGGCACTTTTCACCCTGGTGATCATTGCCCTACTGGTCTGGGTGGAACGTCGGGCGCGATATCATCGCTCCTATGCGACAACCTCCAGAGAGCACCCACCATCAAAAATCGTCCTGTCTCCTATCAAACAAGGGCTGTGTCTGTTGGTTTGCCTTACGCCGTTGGTGCTGGGGCTTGGCATACCACTTTGGGTCCTGGGTACCTATGCGTTGCGTCGTTTGGATACTGCAATATCATCAGACCTCATTTCTGCTGCTGGAAACAGCCTTCTGGTGGCGGTCCTGAGTGCCAGCCTCGCCACTGCTTCTGTCTATTTTATCCTGCAATATGGTCGCATGACTCAACGACCGGCAATTGCAACGATTGGCCGAATCGCAAGTCTGGGATATGCCATTCCCGGCACAGTCCTGGCCGTCGGCTTGTTGGTTCCGCTTGCGGGATTTGACAATTGGCTGGACGGACTGTTGCGCGACAATTTCGATGTCTCGAGCGGGTTACTGTTCAGCGGGTCCATGGCGATTGTCGTCTATGCCTGCAGTTTGCGATTTGCCGCCATTGCCTATGGCACACTGGAAGCCGGCTTTTTGCGGGTTTCCCCCAACATCGACATGGCAGCGCGCGCGCTGGGTCGCAGTCCCGGACAAATGGCCTGGCAAATTCACCGACCAATTCTGGCCCGAGCGACATCAATTGCCTTTTTGCTGGTATTTGTCGATTCCATGAAAGAACTGTCTGCAACATTGCTGCTGCGGCCTTTTAATTTCGATACGTTGGCCACATTCATCTATGACAGGGCCTCACAAAGCGCTCTGGAAGATGCGGCTCTGGCCTCGATTGCCATCGTTCTTATAGGAATTGTGCCGGTTCTGTTTTTGACAAAGCTGTCCAAAGTTAATTGAGAACAAAAAAAACGCGGACTATGAAGCCCGCGTGAAAAAGTTAGTTAATTTGCTGTCAGGATATAGGGGGCTGTCTAAGTAAGCTCCAGATAAAGATTTCAGGTGATCATCGTAATCACGCGCTTGTTGAGCCTACTGTGACGCTCAACCATTAAGCCCTACTTGCCAAATCTGTTAAAATTTTACCGACCGGCACTTCTTGGATAGCAGGGTAAATTTCCTGAATACTTTTGATTAACCACAAATGTTAAGACTGCAGCTCCGGCAGTTTCTCAAACAGTTGCAAGGCTTCCGGGTTTGCCAGCGCCTCCCGATTTTTTACCCGTCGCCCGTGGACAATGTCGCGAACTGCCAGCTCCGTGATTTTTCCTGACTTTGTGCGTGGAATATCTGCAACGGATATGACCACAGCTGGCACATGGCGTGGGGAAGCACCGGTTCTAATTTTCAACTTAATGGCACCAATCAATTCCTCATCAAGCGCAATCCCCTGAGCCAAACGGACAAACAGAACCACGCGGGTATCATTTTCCCATTGCTGGCCAATACACAGCGCTTCATCCACCTCAGCCATCTGCTCCACCTGATTGTAAATCTCAGCTGTGCCAATGCGCACTCCACCTGGATTTAGCGTCGCATCAGAGCGGCCATGAATGATCATCCCACCCGTTGATGTCCATTCAGCAAAATCACCGTGGCACCAGATATTGTCAAACCGCTCAAAATAGGCTGAATGATATTTTGTTCCTTCAGGATCATTCCAGAACATAATCGGCATTGATGGAAACGATTTTGTACAAACCAATTCGCCTTTTTCTTCGGTCACCGGTTTGCCGTCATCGTTCCAAACCTCAGTGGCCAGACCCAATATGGCACCCTGAATTTCACCCGAGTAAACGGGTTGCCACGGCACCACACCGACAAAACATGCAACAATATCCGTGCCCCCCGACACCGATGCCAGGTGAATATCCTGCTTGATGCCATCATAGACAAATTGGAAGTTTTCGGGCGATAGGGGCGAACCGGTCGAGGCGATCGTCTGAACACTCGACAGATCATGAGTATCTATCGGACGATGGCCAGAATTACGCACCGCATCGATAAATTTCGCTGACGTTCCAAAAAATGTAAATCGTTCTTCACTGGCATAGTCAAAGATCACATCAGCATTGGGATAGAATGGCGAACCATCGTACAACATCAACGTTGCTTCCGATGCCAAAGCCGTAACCAGCCAATTCCACATCATCCATCCACACGTCGTAAAATAAAACACCCGGTCGCCCGCCCGCATTCCACAATGCAGCATGTGTTCCTTCAAATGTTGTATCAGCACCCCACCCTGACTGTGCACGATGCATTTGGGAACACCGGTGGTGCCGGAAGAAAACAGGATATACAGCGGATGAGCAAATGGCAGTCGCTCAAATGTCACATTGGCGGGCTCCGTACCGCTCAGGAACGCTTCCAGAGTCACCGCACCCTCAATCGAGCGGCAAAGCTGCTCACCACCGCCAACATATTCCAATATCACTGTTTTTGTTGATGTGAGTTGTGGCGCGACTGCCGCAATCTTTGCAGCAACATCGATTTTTTTGCCATTATACCAATAACCATCACAGGCAATAAACAAGACCGGCTTGATCTGACCGAACCGGTCCAGAACCCCCTGCTCACCAAAATCTGGAGAGCATGAAGACCAAATCGCACCAATCGAGTTTGCCGCCAGCATGCAGGCAATGGCTTCTGCCACATTGGGAACCATCGCTGCAATACGGTCACCTTTTTGAACCCCGTGCGCCCTAAAGGCCTGCTGCAGGCGAGACACAAGCCTATGCAAATCATCCCATGACAAAGTTTTGCACACCTTGTCTTCGCCACGAAAAATAATCGCTGGATCCGCTCCCGTTCGACGCAATAAATTTTCTGCAAAACTTAAGCTTGACTGGGGAAAGAACTCAGCGCCAGGAAGCTTGTGTGAATCACGGATGACGACATCCCCTTTGTCTCCGATCACTCCCGAATAATCCCAGATTGCATCCCAAAACTCTTCGGCAGAAGTGGTCGACCAGTCGTGAAGACTCGGAAAATCCGGAAATTTTCGGTTCGAGCGCGCCTCGCAATAGTCTGCAAATTCCCTCATGCGGGACCCCGCGACACGCTCGGGACTGGGCGTCCATAAGGGAGACTTCTGCGAAACAGATTCCTGGGTCATATCTTGCTGCCAAAGTTACACTTCGAAGGTTCTATTCGCCCTTTGAGCCCAGATTGGCAAGTTCATATTTTGTCACGGCTCCCTATTGCGCAACTTATCGGGCATCGCCGTGCACGAGACCGTCGATCATTTGTCGCAATATTTTATTCTTGCTGTTCTCAAACATTGTCTGGCGACCTATGATGGGTTTATCCGCATAACTGCCAGCCGCAAAACTAGCGCGTAATCGTGCAACAAGCGGTTTAAGGGCCAAGTGTAAATGACGACCAAAACCGGAAAATTTGCAATCGCGCTGACGATCTTCGTGATTATCGCAATATTTGCCATTCCAAATCTGCTGTCGGCGACTTTCGTCAAGCAGCGCGTTGCCGATCAGCTTTCCCAGGTGATCGGCCGCAATGTAACGATCGACGGCAGCAGCAGCATCTCAATCCGGCCCTATTTGGGTGTGTCATATGACAACGTTATCATTAGTGATCCTAGAGACGCAGTCGGGAAACCGTTGGTTTCGATTGACGAACTGCACGCAAGATTAGGATTGTTTGCAGCACTGATTGGCGACGCTGAACTGACAGAAGTCGAATTTGTTCGACCAAATTTTCAGTTACGCATCGACCAAAATGGACAACAAAACTGGTCGCTTGATAAGGGTCACATTGGCGATCATGTTGCTAACCCTGTCTCCAGTAAGACTTTGAAACTCGGCACCATAGTAATTGAAGACGGCATTCTTGAACTAACCGACGAGACTAAGCGGCAATCCAGCGAATTGACCGCGATCAATGGGCAAATTTCCTGGCCAGACAGCAATTCTGCAGCCAATGCACAAATGTCTGCGGTGTGGCACGGAGAAATCATGCAATTTTCGACCAGCATCGCTCAACCAGCCGCGTGGTTGCGCAATGAAAAATCGGAAATATCGGTGAAGTTCTCGTCGAAACCGCTGAATCTGACGTTTGATGGCACTTCTGATGGGACCATCGACCAATACGATGGAACACTTGCAATATCGACCCCGTCTCCCAAACGTCTGACTGACTGGATAGGATGGCGACTGCCTGCAGCCCAGAAGATTGGTGGCTTTTCTGCCTCCGGTCTTGCCAGCCTGCATAAATACAGCCTCGAATTTCCCGATGCTTCGGTAAGTCTGGAAAAACATAAGGGCATGGGGAGGCTGCAGATGAGTTTGCGAAATGATGGCTCGTTTGCCGTGAACGGAACATTAGCGTTCGAGACCATTGCCCTTCCAAGTTTTCAAGATTTGCTGCAATCGACACCCGTCAATTCCGACAAACCGGCGGAAATTGACTTGTCCTTTCTTGAAGGACTGGCGCTGGATGTGAGGTTGTCTTCAAAAATCGCGTCCGGCGCACCGTTTGAAATGAACAATTTGGCGGCAGCCGTGATCGTCAAGGATGGGCGCGCCAGCTTCGACATCGGTCGGGTTGAGACCGTTGGTGGCACCGTATCAGGGTCCGTGAATTTGCAGAACCAGGAAAGTTCAGCCGCAATAACGGCTGATATCGTCGCCAACAACACCGACCTTGCAGAATTGACACAAATCTACAAGGCAACGGGCGTCTCACTTCAGGGCCAGGGAGACGTTGCAATAAAGCTAAAATCAACAGGCCGCAATTTCGATGGATTGTTGTTGCGACTGAATGGCGAAGGGCACATTCGGGGAAGCGAAGGCACGCTCACCGGATTAAATATTCCAGAACTGTATAACAACACCATTGCGGGTTCAGATTCAGTCGCCCGGGTATCTGCGGGCACTACCAAATATTCCGCACTCAACATTGGTTATTTCATTGCCAACGGCACAGCATTCATGCGCGACAGTTATCTAAAAAACCAAGCCGTTGATGTGACGTTAAAAGGACGGGTTGATCTGGTGCGAACCACTCTGGCGCTGCGAGGACGCATCAACAGTACCGGCCAGGCAGCGGACAAGCAGGCAGAATTACCTTTTTTCGTCGGCGGAACAGCCGCATCACCACTGTTTGTGCCATTGCCTGTTTCTAATAACCCCGAAGCAATTGCACCCGATTCTGAAAAAGCCTCTGCTGGACAGTAGTCGACATCGGCGGAATCAATTCAACAACACGTTTTCCTTAGTCGCGCTCATTGGGGTGTCGGTGATCGTGGCCTTGATTTCATTATACGCAAACAGTTCGGTTTTCCCGGCCACGCCCTTCAATTGATATTCCCCAATGCTCGTCCAATCTTCCGGTCGCAAATTGGCAACTTCCCTGGTGGCAAGCGCTTTCGCGTCAACGGCTTTGGTCAAAGTTTCAATCCGCTCAACTTCATTGATCGTCGGACCAACAACCGAAAATGACAGGCGAGAAGCAACCCCGATATTGCCAAACATCACCGTGCCGGTATTCAATCCAATTCCAAAATCAAATTCGGTCATGCCGTGAGATCTTCTGCGTTCATTTGTCTCCCTCACACATTGCATCGAGCGTTCCATGGCCAGTGTCGCGCATCTAACGGCCTGAACCATGTCTTCATCATTTTCAAATGGAAAAATCACCAGAACGGCATCGCCAATAAAATCAAGCACTTCTCCGCCGCATTCTATTGCCGGTCCCGCGGTGCACTCAAAGTAGTCATTGAGCAGTTGTAAGAAATCGTCCGGAGACATGGTATCGGCAAGTTCGGTAGACCGCCTCATATCGGAATACCAGACCACCGCCTGAGTTTCTCTACCATCGCCAAGCTTGATGGCTCCGTCCAGAACCTGTCTGCCAGCGTGTTGGCCGAGATATGTCTCGGTGATGTTAAGGGCGATGCGGTTTTGAACAACGTTCTTACAAGCCGCGGCAAAACGTCTCTGAATCTTTTTCAAAGTGGCCAGATCGTCATCTGAGAACCCGCCCGGTCGGTCGCTCGACCACATCACCATGATACCACCATTCATCTTGGTATTGCGCACCTGGGTGTCGCTGAAGGCGGTGGAAATCAACATGTAATCGGTATGCCCCAGCTCGATCAACTCTTCCAATATGGCAAAGTCGACCATCTTGTTTGGACCATCAAGATTGCGCCGAAGCGTATCCAGGCCGTTTTCATAAACAAAGTGCATGGGACTGTTCAGCCATTCATCTGAAACGTCATCCTGGTGAGCGAACTGATTGAATTTGGTTTCCTGACCGCGGGTCCATAGTACCGTTTCGGCCTGAAAAAGCGGGTGTAAAGTTGGCCACATCAGCCGACAACGACTGAGCGGAACTCCCGCGGCGGTCAAGCGCAAGCAGACCTGTGTAAACAGATCTACTATATTTGGTTGCGCCAATGCCTGATCAATCAGCCATTCGCCAATTTCTGTGATGAGAGTATTGCGGTTCATAGAATCTATCCACTTCTGGCCCGCCCCTATGTCGGGACGAGACAGGCATTTTTCAAGACACAAATTGTTAATCGATCAGGCCTGCGCGGCCAGTTGTTCGGCGCGCATCCGACGCACCTCCTGCCGCTTCAGCAAGACAGACGCAATGATCACGCCGCTGGCTACCGCTGCCACCAGTATCGCACATACAGCATTGATTTCAGGAGTTACCCCCAGTCGAACCTGACTGAAAATCTTCATCGGAAGGGTCGTCGCACCCGGCCCGGAATTGAACTGGGCGATGACAAGGTCGTCCAACGACAGCGTGAAAGCCAGCATCCACCCGGCAAATATCGACGGCGCAATGATCGGCAGCGTTATCTGCGCGAAGGTACGGGCCGGTGTCGCTCCCAGGTCCAATGCGGCTTCCTCAAGTGACCTGTCAAAGCTGATCAGTCTAGACTGGACAACGACCGCAACAAAACACATTGAAAATGTGATGTGTGCCAAAATTACGGTGACTATGCCGCGATCCATGCCCATGGAGACAAACAATAACAACAAGCTGAGGCCGGTAATCACTTCTGGCATGACCAATGGTGCGTAGATCATACCGGAAAACAAAAAGCGGCCTCTGAATACGTTGTATCGCACCAGAGCCAATGCAGCCATTGTTCCCAAAACGGTTGCAACCGTTGCCGAAATCAAACCAACTCGAATAGTTACCCAGGCAGCACTCATCAAGCCCGCATTCTGGAACGCCTGGGCATACCACTGAGTTGAAAACCCGGCCCACACGGTAACCAGTTTGGAGGCGTTGAAAGAGTAAATAATCAATATGATGATTGGGATGTATAAAAACGCAAATCCCAAGACCACAGATGTGATGTTAAACGGGGTCCAGGACCTGTTCATTGTTCCCGCTCCCGGGCTCTGCCCTCGCTGCGTTGGAACAACATGATGGGCACAATCAGGATCAGTAGCAGGATAACTGCGACGGCAGATGATACTGGCCAGTCACGATTCAAGAAGAACTCATCATACAAAGTGCGCCCGATCATCAATGTATTTGATCCCCCCAACAGCGACGGAATGACAAATTCTCCAACGGTAGGGATGAACACCAAAAAGCAGCCAGCAATAACGCCCGGCATCGAAAGCGGCCAGGTAACTTTCCAAAACGCCTGGCGGTTGGTGCAGCCAAGATCGTTGGCCGCTTCCAGCAGCGAAACATCCTGTTTTTCAAGATTCGCGTAAAGCGGCAGAACCATAAAAGGTAAATAGGAGTAGACGATACCTATATAGACGGCGACATTTGTATTGAGGATCGTCAGTGGTTCTCCAATCACGCCAAGCCAAAGCAGAAACTGGTTCAGCAATCCTTCTTTCTTCAAAATGCCAATCCAGGCATAGACGCGGATCAAAAACGACGTCCAGAATGGCAGGATGACCAACATCAACAGGGTTGGTCTCCAGGCCCGTGGTGCGCGGGCCATGCCATAGGCCAACGGATACCCGATAATCAGCGTCAGACTTGTGGCCAACACGGCAATCTGAAGACTGGAAACATAACTTTTCCAATAGAGCGAATCTTCCAAAATGAATGTATAATTGGAAATCGAAAACTGGCGTATGTCACTCCACCATCCTATGGGACCGTCCCAGAAATCCATCGTCGGCAGATAGGGGGGCTGAGCGATGGCCGGTTCTGAAACCGACAGTTTGACGACCAATGCGAATGGCGCCAGAAACAGTAAAAGTAGCCAAAAATATGGAATCCAGATCGTACTTTTGGCGGCGATGGACTGAAACACTCGTTTCATCTTGTTTCATCCTGCAGCCAGACGCGACCGGAAATGGCACCAAACAAGTAAATCGCCACCATCAATCCACCAACGACCAGTAGAGCCATAGCGGGTAACGTCAGGGACAACACAGCGAACAGAGCAATTCCAACAAGTGCGGCCCGAAAAGAATTGCCTTTGAGCACTGGACGTTGATCGCGCAAGCTCGCGCCAAACCGGTCAAGGCCACCAATCACATGCACCATGATTACCATCCAGCCGAGGAACGGTATTGCCAACGGTTTGTACCAGAGCGCCAATGGCACAAATACAGCCATGGTCAATACGACGATGGGGAACATATCAGTCTGTCGAAAAAACGCCGTTCGCTCCCGACCCCGTTCGGCACGTTGTTTGGGATCAAGCGGGTCGAAATTTTCCATCTGCATCAGGACGCCAAAATCATTGCTGCTTCTGGTTCAAAGGAAAGCCAAACCTGGTCTTCCCACGTAATGTCGCGGGTTTCCGACACGGTTTGGTTGAGCACCGAAACCTTGACAAATTCTCCGCTGTCTAGCTTGACCTTGTAAATCGTCAAATCACCCAGATAGGCAATATCCCAGACCTCGCCCGGCAGGCAATTTACTTGCTTGGGTTTTTGCAGCCCAATTGACAGTTTTTCGGGTCGCGCAGCCACCCAGACTTTATCTTCAGGCGAGCCACCTCCGGCGTGATTCACGGTCAAAACATTTCCAGTTGGTGTAGCCAGAGTAACAACGTCTTTGGATATCTTATCAATCGTCGCTTCAACCAGATTTATATTGCCCAGAAAGTCCGCCACATAGCGGTTATTGGGTCGCTCATACATATGGACAGGCGGATCGACCTGAACGATTTTCCCATGTTCCATCACCGCAATCCGGTCGGCGACAGTCATCGCCTCTTCCTGATCGTGGGTGACAATCATAAATGTGATGCCGAGACTTTCCTGAAGGTCGACAAGCTCAAATTGGGTTTCTTCCCGCAACTTTCGGTCCAGTGCTCCCAAAGGCTCATCCAGCAGCAAAAGTTTCGGTTGCTTTGCCAGGGATCGTGCAAGTGCCACCCGTTGTCGCTGCCCGCCGGATAACTGATCGGGCTTACGGCTGGCAAAGTCCTGCATTTTCACCAGGCTGAGCATTTCAGCAACCCGGTCGGCAATTTCAGCCTTTGGCATACCCTCCTGTTTAAGACCAAACGCGATATTCTTTTCAACATTCATATGCGGAAACAAGGCATAGGACTGGAACATCATATTGACTGGTCGCCGGTAGGGAGGTGTTGAGGACAGATCTTCTCCTGCAAGATAGACTGCGCCTTCGGTTATTTCTTCAAAACCTGCAAGCATGCGCATCAAAGTGGTTTTACCGCAGCCGGAAGGGCCAAGCAGCGCAAAAAATTCGCGCTCATAAATCGATAACGATAAATTATCCACGGCCGTAACGGCACCATAGCGCTTGGTTACATTGCGAAATTCAATAAACGGGACAGCCTCAGCATCCTCCCACGGCTGATAGGCGCGACGCTGCTGGCTGGATTTCACATTCATGAACTCTGTATCCGATTGTCAAAGGGCCATTCGCACGGCCCCTTGAATTTTTGGCGATGACCTCAGTTACTGACCGGTTTTAATTCTGGTCCATTCCCGGTTCACCATGCGTTGATTGCGGGCACCCCAAGGCGTTGTCACATACAATTTGGCCAGAGTTTCTGCGTCAGGATAAATCGCCGGATCTTCAACCACATCCTTATCCAGCAACTCCGTCGAACCTTGGTTGCCATTGGCGTAGTAGACGTAATTGGAGGCTTTTGCGATAACATCCGGCCGCAGTATGTAGTTCAGAAATTCATGAGCCTCATCAACATTCTTTGCGTCGGTCGGGATCGCCATCTGATCAAACCACATCAGCGCACCCTGCTCGGGAATTGAATATCCCACTTCAACACCTGCATCGGCTTCCGCGGCACGGTCCCGGGCTTGAAATATATCTCCAGACCAACCTACAGCCAGACAAATGTCTCCATTTGCCAATCCATTGATATATTCTGAGGAATGAAATTTTTGAACGCTTGAGCGTACGGTTTGCAGCAGGGCGGCCGCCTCCTTCAGCTCTTCAGCATCTTTGCTGTCAGGGTTTTTACCCAAATAGTTCAACGCGGCCGGGATAATTTCCGCCGGTGCGTCAAGAACATGAATTCCGCAATCCTTGAATTTTGCAAGTTTTTCAGGATCAAAAACAACGTCCCAAGATGTGATTTCTCCCCCTAGACGTTCCTTCGCTGCCTTCACGTTATATCCGATGCCGGTAGTACCCCACATGTAATTGAACGAATATTTCTGCCCTGGGTCATAGGCTTCTGTGCGCCGTTGGATTTCGGCCCACAAGTGTTTCGCATTTGGCAATTTACTCATGTCCAGAGGTTGGAATACTCCTGCTTGAATCTGACGTGCCAGAAACGTGCCGGACGGAACGACAACGTCGTAGCCAGTGCCGCCGGCCAACAGCTTTGTTTCCAAAATCTCATTTGAGTCAAAAACATCATAAACAATCTTGATGCCAGTTTCTTTTGTAAACTCGCCCAGAATGCTTTCGTCAATATAGTCAGACCAGTTGTACACGTTGACGACCCGCTCCTGGGCCTGCGCAACACAAGTCAGTGCCACTGCAGCTGCAGACAACACCAAGGATTTGGCTAAAAGTTTCATTGATTTACTCCCGATTATCAATTTATTCGTCGTTATTTAATTATGCCCGGTTTGGACATTAGGTTACTGCGGCAGGGATTGGCAATCAGTATTCCTGCTACAAAAATGTTCGCCTTTCCAAGGGGGATATGTCGTTGCGGAAACCATCGACTTCCGCACGCTTTATACTTGCCAGATTGTCCCGCATCATCTGTCCCAATGCACGCTTGGCGAACTTGCTGTCTTGAAAGGCCTGCAGAGCTGCTATTTGAGAATTTGGCAATCCCTCACCGCGATTTGGAGTGGCTTCCTCATAGGCATTTCCAACCAGTTCGGGTGGCGGCAGCACTTCACTCTCCATGCCTTCGATAACCCCCTGCAGGATCGTTGCCAGCACCAAATAAGGATTGGCATCAGCTCCAGACACGCGATGTTCAAGGCGTTTGGCAACGTCGGGAGCGGCCGGCAGACGTACAGATACTGACCGATTATTTGCCCCCCAATTTACCCGAGTTGGAGCATAAGAACCCGGTGCCATCCGACGAAACCCATTATGGGTGTTCACAAAAACAAGAGCCATTTCCTGCATACTGGCTAGCAGACCGGAAACCGCGTGGCGCAATCGAACGTCGCCCTCCCGCCCTGAAAAGATGTTGTTGCCCTGGGCATCCAGAACACTGGCATGCACATGCATGCCGTTGCCAGGTTGGCCAATGATCGGCTTGGCCATGAATGTTGCTTCCAGTCCATTTATCCGCGCACATTCCTTGATGATACGCTTTAGGAGGACAACATCGTCTGCGGCCCTGAGAGCGTCAGCTCGATGGTTCAGATTAACTTCATACTGGCCGGGACCAGCCTCTTTTACGATTGTATCGATGGGCAGGTCCGCCCATTTCGCGGCATTGCGGATATCTGCAAATATGTCGACCTTCTCGGCAAGGGCATCCAAACCATACATAAATTGAGCGTCCGGTGCTTGATCATGGGAGGCCATTTCAAAAGGTTCGCCAGAGCCAGCGGGGGCCCGTAACAGATGAAACTCCAATTCAAACGCACAAACCGCCGACATGCCCTGGGCAGAAAGACGATTGATAACCTGCGCAAGCACGCTGCGCGAACAGCCGCCAAAATATTCGTGTTCGGGAGTTAGAGTTTGAAGCAGTACCTGCGCAGTGGTTGCATCTATTTCAGCCTCTACATGGCCGGCTTTGCGGGACTTCCCCCAAGGCACAGCGCTGAGCGTATGAGGAACCGCAATGCAAAATCCGTCCAAATCTCCGCTTGATATATGCAGGCCTGTCGCATCGACTTCATTACCCCAGACATCCAGTCCATGGAGAGACAGAGGAAAGTTTACCCCATCTGAAAACGCTTTCTTGAGCGTTGATACGGGAGCCCATTTGCCGCGTGCAATGCCATTTGGATCGACCAACACAAGTTCAACATGCTCAACTTTGGGATGGTTCTTTAAAAAATCGTCAAGAATTGACACTGGCATCACATGATTAGAATTCGTTGGAACCGTCATGGCGTGCCGACAAGGGTCGAGTCAATCACATAAAAAAGGCCGCCCGAGGCGGCCTTTGGTCTTTATGGAAAACCGTCTACAGGGATCCCGCAAATTTGGCGATTGCCCGTTGATAGGCTGACGAAGCATTCCATTCGTGCAGCACTGAAAAATTATGCGTACCTGGTTGATAGCTCTGTCCGGCCTGCCAGCCATAGGACCTTAGATAGTTGGCGGTCGACGCCAGAACATCAGGCACGGATCGGATCAAGTCACGACGACCGTTGCCATCAAAATCAACACCGAACCGAACGTAGTTTTTCGCCATGAATTGGGTTTGTCCGATCTCGCCATGGCGTGCACCGCGCATCCGTTCTCGAGATATCCAGCCTTTGTCGATAATCTTCAGGGCGGCCATCAGATTGGGTCGGAAAAAATCTGACCTTCGGCAATCATGGGTCAATGAAGCAAGTGACGTGACAATATCATGTTTTCCGGTAAAGCCGCCAAATGCGGTTTCCATTCCCCAGATGGTCGCCAAAACTTCCCGTTGAACACCATATTTTCGCTCAACCTGATCAAACAGGCGTCTGTGGCGTTTGAGCTTTGATAGAGTCGGCCTTTTCAAACCACGTGTCTTCTTGGCGTAAAACTTGTTGAAGTTTGACTTCGCCCTTTTAAAACTTCGATTGACCCGGCGGTCGTATTTAATGACACCAGATGAATATTTGGTGCTGGCCAGGGCCGCTAACCCTCTTTTGCCAATTCCAGCTGCCTTGGCTTCCTTAGCGAAGTCTCGCTTGAAGGCAGCAAAGCCTTTTCCAGAATTGCTGCAACTTGCTGCCAGTACCGGTCCTGAAGTCAATCCCGCTAAGATTGCTCCAACAATCAAACTTTTCTTACTAATCATCCCAACCTCATTGCCTGTGATTCCTTTGAAACCAGTACAAAGCAAAAGTGAATCAGTGATAAACCTCGACCATTATCAATATAACATTGTGACATTACAATGGTGGAGCGCCTGTTTACACGCCAAGTTGAGTCCGATCACGTCAATCCGAAAGCCCCAAAACCCTGCACCAGATCATCAAGGCCAAGGGGGCGGGTAAGCGGCGGTGCCGATCTTGCAACACAGTCTTCTCTTTCACACAGGCGACAGGATGGACCGATTGGAACAGGGCCTAGTATCTGAGGGTCTGGGAGCAATTGCGCATGGATTATGACGCGAGCATGCAGATCGTTATTGTCAATCACCATCGCGCCTCGCTTTGGCTTTTCCTGCGCCTTGGCGCGCAGCAGGGCCGCAGCATGATGGTCTTCAATCCCAAGCAGTATTGCCGTTCTTCTGGGTCGTTCTCCGGGCCCGACTGATGGCCCCTCAACTGTGCAGGAAAGGCTCACATAGACATCTCCCTGCGGGTTTATCACTCGCTCGGCCAGCACTTCGTCCGGTGAAGCGAATGCCGAATGAATAGCCAATTTGGGACAATTTCCACCAAAGTGCGAAACCGGAAATCCTTTTGCCCCCAAGCGTCGGATGACATGTCCGGCCTGGTCAACTTCAATCATGAAAAATGGCAGTCCGGCACGTTTGCCACCGCTCTTGTCCTGCAGCGATACCAATCGTTGAGCCACCTGTCCAAAACTAACCTCAAAGCGACTGGCCAGCGCCATCATGTCATATTGCAACCGCTCGGCGATGCGTTGAAATCGTTCATAGGGCATCAGAATTGCCAACGCTGTGTAGCGGGCCAGTTCAAACCGCGCCAATCGAACAGCCTCATCTCCCTTGATTTTCAGCAGGTCAACTTCTTCGTCCAACAACGCCGATTCCCTCAACATCACCAACTCCTGAGCCAGCAATTCAGCTCGTTGGGCGCGCGGCAATCTTTCTGACAGAAACAAGCGGTGAGAATGGCGGTCAAAGCGCTTGCGCCAGACCGGCATGGTTTCAACCGGCAATATTTGGACTGTGATGCCATGATCGGAGCGCAGCAAATTATAAAGCGCCGTCATTGTATCTTTGTAATCGCCAAGCGATTCTCTGATCCTGAGTGCCGCACGCTCCAACGCTGGAAAACACCAGGGGACCAACTCAAACTGGCTGCGCACGATATCGACCGGCAATTGTTTGCTGCTGGCCTCAGAAACTCCTCCAGCATGCCCACTCTGCCCCATCAACTGCGACAGGTCACTCAGCCGGTCCTGCTGTTCGCGATAAGCACGATAAAGTTTGACAATTCCGATAGCCGCGTTGGGTGCCCCATCGGAAATCTCAAGTAATTCGGTGTCCCCCGGCAGTTCTCCCGACAACAGCGGGTCGGAAAATACTTCCTTAAGAGCTGCGACCGATCCGGCCTCACCTGTTGGCTGCAATTCATCGACATCAATTTTGAAAGTAGAGACAAGCTTCATCACCAACTGCGCCGTCAATGGCCGCTGATTACGCTCGATCAGGTTCAAATAACTTGGTGAAATGCCCAATTCCGAGGCCATCGACGTTTGGGTCAGTTCCAGCCGGTTGCGAATTCTGCGCACCCGTGGTCCTACGAATATCTTGGTTTCTGCCATAAGTTTACAACTTTCGTCGTGTGTTGACGTCAATTTTATGACATTTGTGACAAAATTACAAACCTCATTGGTCAAATTTCCAACAATCACACCCAAATTGCGAGCGAAATGTCGAAATTTATCTGATCTTGAGTGAAACTCCAGTCATACAGCATCCAGAGGCCATCGGGATTGCGAAGTTTACAAACTTAACACCAGAGTAATTATAGCCTCAAACAACTGCCGACGCCAAATGTCGGAAACCCATCAATGAAGGAGAACTGCCATGACTGACACCGTTACGCCAATCAAAAAGGCCAAGCAGCGCGCTGCTGAATTGTCCACCGAACGCAAGTCGGTCGTGGACGTTGATCAACAATCCGCCATTCGCCAATTAGCCAATGATTTACACCGGTTAAACCACGCCGTCATGAAAGCGGTTGACGCTGGTGTCAGTGTTGAACTGGTCCGCTCTGCCCGTCACCACGGCGGCGAGGGCAATTGGGGAGACATGATGGTTCCGGTCATAGTTAAGGGCTGATCCCAACCACCAACTGTAAGTAAAAACGACCGGCCGCCAATCGGCGGCTGGTCAACAATACAAAAAGGAAAACCCAATGTCTTACACGCAAAGCATCGCTGAAGCCGCTACAACGGTTTCTCAAAACGGCCCCTCCTGGAATGCGATCAGCCCGGAATATGTGGCGCGCATGCGGCTGCAGAACCGTTTCAAAACCGGTCTGGAGATCGCTAAATACACGGCCGGTGTGATGCGCAAAGACATGGCTGCCTATGACGCCGATCCAAGCAAATACACCCAGTCCTTGGGCTGTTGGCACGGATTTATTGGTCAGCAAAAGATGATTTCAGTCAAAAAGCATTTCGAAACCACCGACCGAACCTATCTCTATCTTTCGGGCTGGATGATCGCGGCACTGCGCTCTGACTTTGGCCCCCTGCCCGACCAGTCCATGCACGAAAAGACAACCGTGCCCGAGTTGATCGAGGAATTGTACACGTTCCTGCGCCAGGCAGATGCACGTGAACTGGGCATGTTGTTCCAGCATATTGATGCCGCACGCGAAGCCGGCGATGAGATGTCTGCAATGCGCATACAAAAGGAAGTCGACAATTACCAAACGCATGTTGTCCCGATCATCGCCGACATAGATGCCGGCTTCGGTAATGCAGAAGCTACTTATCTTCTGGCCAAGAAGCTGATCGAAGCTGGCGCCTGCTGCTTGCAAATCGAAAATCAGGTTTCTGACGAAAAGCAATGCGGACATCAGGACGGCAAGGTAACTGTGCCGCATGAGGACTTCCTCGCGAAAATTCGCGCCATCCGCTATGCGTTTCTCGAACTCGGCGTCGATAACGGCATCATTGTCACCCGCACTGATTCACTGGGAGCGGGCTTGACGAAGCAGATTGCTGTCAGCAAAGAGCCAGGTGATCTCGGCGACCATTACAACTCATTTCTCGACTGCGAAGAAATCTCCGTCGACCAGATGTCCAGCGGAGATGTTGTGTTGAAACGTGATGGCAAGTTGATGCGACCAAAGCGTCTGCCATCCAATCTCTTCCAGTTTCGCGAAGGAACCGGGCAGGATCGGGTTGTACTCGACTGCATCACGTCCCTGCAGCACGGAGCAGATTTGCTGTGGATTGAAACCGAACGTCCCAATGTTGAACAGGTCGCTGTGATGGTCGACCGCATCAAAAAGACCTGTCCGGATGCAAAGCTGGTCTACAACAATTCACCATCTTTCAACTGGACGTTGAACTTCCGCCAACAGGTTTTTGATGAGTGGGCAGAAGCTGGACGCGACACATCAGGCTATGACCGCGCCAAGCTGATGAGCGTTGACTATGATGAGAGTGAATTGGCAGCCGAGGCCGACGACAAAATCCGCACTTTCCAGGCTGACGCAGCCAAGCGGGCGGGCGTTTTCCATCATCTTATCACACTGCCCACATACCACACGGCTGCATTGTCAACGGACAATCTGGCCAAGGAATATTTCGGAGACGCGGGCATGTTGGGCTATGTCAAAGCCGTCCAGCGCGAGGAAATCCGCCAGGGTATTGCCTGTGTCAAACATCAGAATATGGCAGGTTCGGATATGGGGGACGACCACAAGGGGTATTTTGCGGGCGCAGCAGCGCTAAAGGCGTCCGGCAAAGACAACACCATGAATCAATTTGGATAAATCCTACTTCAACACGCCAAATCGAAAGGCCACCGCAAACATGCCGGTGGCCTTTCTTTTTTCACATCAATTTCTTTACTGCGGTCGCGGCGGTTGGTTCAGTCCGACTTGGCTCGCCGGGCGCTGCTCACAACGCTCCAGCCACGCCAAAATGTTCGGCAGAGAATTAAGCTCCAACGCTTCCCCGGCATCATAAAAATCACGGGCTCCGCGTATCCACGGGAATATTGCAATGTCAGCGATTGTGTATTCATCGCCCATGATCCACTGACGGTTTGCAAGTCGTTGCTCAACCACATTCAACAGCCGTTTGCCTTCAATTCGATAACGTTCGCGAGGGCGCGGGTCTTCGATATCTTTGCCAGCGAATTTTGAGAAATATCCATATTGACCAAGCATCGGGCCGATGCCCCCCATTTGAAACATCACCCATTGGATCGTTTCATATTTCAAGGCGGCATCCTCGGGCAGCAAACCACCGTATTTTTCTGCTAGATAAATCAATATTGCACCAGATTCCCAAAGTCCCATCGCTTCGCCGTTGGGGCCATCAGGATCAATGATTGCGGGGATCTTATTGTTCGGATTCAATGACAAAAACGCAGGCGTTTCGGTTTCATTGAGCATCACAAGATGCGCCTCATATGGAACGCCAAGTTCTTCCAGAGCAATGGACGCTTTCACTCCGTTGGGAGTAGGAAACGCATAGAGCTGGAGTAGATCCGGAGTAACCGGCTTCCAGCGTTTGCTGATAGGAAAGTCTGAGAGGGTTTTCTTTGACATGGGCAGCACCTGTTCATCGTAATTAGACGATGAATATGGTGACTGACCCATGAATTACCAGAGGGGCCTCACAGAAATATGTCTAATTACCGGACGCCGTCGCGCCATTGGCCAAACACTTCATGCGCCTGTTGATCTGTCACAACCGGGACTGAATTACCAAATACGTCGGCTTCAGCACCCGGCAACCAAGGATCAGGCAGTCCGCGAAAATGGAGGCGCATCGGGGTGCTCATTCCTTCACCAAAGGCAATGCATTCGCGGTTTGCCAAGGAGGATATAAATGAAATGGTGCTCGCTGAAGACGACGAAATTGCGCGACGAATAATATCCTGGTCAAAATCGTTGGTCAGACGCAGGGAGAAAACTGTCGAACACTGAGACAGAATTGTTGGATCAAGCTCGGAAGGGCGCTGGGATATGATTGCCATAAAGGCTCCATATTTACGACCCTCTTTGGCAATACGCGCAATCGCCCGCCGGGTCGGTTCAAAACCATCCTTGTCTGCAGGTACGTAGCGATGCGCTTCCTCGCAAACCACCAGCACCTTCAAATTTCCCTTGGCCGCAATTGCCAGTTCAAACGAAACACGACACAATACAGACGCCACCGAGTTGACCACTTCCGAAGGCGTTCCCGCCAATTGTATGATCGTCGTATTCGATCCATCACCAGGCAGACTGAACAGATCTCCAATGACCTGGTCGGCAATATCCTGAATGGTTCGATGGCGGAACATGAACGAGTAGCGTTTATCATTGCAGTGCGCCACAATGCGTCCCTTGAGCGACTTGAGAATCGTCCGATCGTAGCGGGGTTCAAGAAGTCCCATTTCGTCGTCGATTTCTGAAAGCAGATCCGCCATCCGGTAGGGCACTGCAGTATCGGCAGTGATGATCGATGACGACGAATCGGTTCGCAATGTCACCCGATCCTCGCCGTCTCTGAATTTAATTTTGGCCTGAGGAATAAATTCTCGAAGTGCATCGACTTCTTCGTGAACAAGCGGCTTGCCGCGAAACAACACTTCGACATATTCATCGAGCTGGAACAGCCAAAACGGAATATCCATATTGGTAGGAGAAACCGTATTGGCCATCGGGAAAGCTTTGGTAAATTCGTTATGGGGATCAAGAATGATCGTGCGCAGTTCAGGCACCAATTGTTGTGAAGCATGTAACAGCAATGACACAGACGCTGATTTACCCGATCCGGTTGAGCCCAACACCGCAAAATGCTTCGACAGCATATCAGGAATATCGACCAGAGCCGGAATCGAGGAATCTTGTGAAAGGCTCCCGACATGAGCATTCACTGTACCTGTCGCCGCATAGATTGAAGCCAGATCGTCAGATCTGATCTGACGGGCCGTCGAACCGACGCCTGGATAGGCACTGATACCCTTTACGAATCTGCGCCCACCATCGGAAGTCTTCTGCACTTCGCCCTGCAGCTCAACGTTAAACCGCATTTCAGCGTTCTTACCGGGCTCATAAGAACCCACAGGCATGTCAATGTCGCAAATCATAGCGACAATTCGATTTTGCCCGACCTCGATCGACAACATGCGCCCGACGGCCCAGGTCAGGCCGGTAATCGTGTCGACGCAATTGTTGTTGCCCTGTATCACTGCCATCGTGCCATTACAGGATACGACATAAGCCTCGCTTGGTTCTTCACGAATTTCAGTACTGCCACCGTCCGCCTGGTCCACAGAATCGGGGGGGTAAAATGACATTCTGATCTCAGCGGCTGAATCCGAAACCGTGCCAACCTGGGGGGGGTGGTTAGTCTGAACTTCCGCCTGGGGGGCCTGCGCTACGGGCGCCTCTCCTGCCTGTTGATATTGAGCCGAAGCACCTGCAGGTTGACCCGCATTGGCAGTCCCATCACCGAGCTGGGCCATTGGTTGAGAATGAGTACCGGTTGCCGGTGTAAGGCCACTAGTGCCTTGCGGAACAGACTGAGAAAATCGGCCTGTGTCAGAATTTGTCGAAGGCGGGTTGGCAGTACCTTGATCATATCCGCCGGTTGTCGACATCCCACTTGAATTCTTTGATCCCGTTGCCAAGGAAATTCTCCGTAACAGTGCTTCATTATCCATTGGTTTGCCTCAATCTAACCCGAGTGACCCATTGATTGCACTACCCGGTTAAGAATCCGTCATTTTCACACAGTTTGATACTTTCTATTGTTCTGCTAAGCAGCACACACACAAAAAATCAAGGTAAGCAGATGTCAGTATCCGACAAACCCGCCAGCGATTTGGAACAGTATCCAGCTGCGCGCGGAGTTGATTCTATTGAAGAAGCCCGTGTTTGGCTGGCCGAACGCGGCATTGAGGATATCGAATGTATCACGCCAGATCAGGCTGGAGTGGCGCGAGGCAAAATGATGCCATCGTCAAAGTTTCTGAGCACTTCGGCGCTGGCCCTGCCAAGTTCAATTTTCATGCAAACCATCTCCGGCAGCTACCCGGAGGAAAGTGACAGTTTCCAGTATCCACCTCATGACGGCGATTTACGGCTGGTTCCTGACTTGTCAACGTTATCGGCGGTTCCATGGGAAACAGATCCCACCGCACAAGTCATCTGTGACATGCACGACTATCACGGAAAACCCACAAACTATACTCCCAGAAATGTTCTCCGGCGGGTCATTGACGCCTATCATTCCAAGGGCTGGAAGCCCGTCGTTGCACCGGAAATCGAGTTTTATCTGGTCAAGACAAATGATGATCCGGACATTCCCCTGCAACCGCCGGTTGGGCGTTCTGGCCGCGCCATTGCAGGTGGCAACGGATATTCCATTGCCGGTGTCAACGAATTCGATGAACTGGTCGATGACGTTTATGACTATTCGGGATCTCAGGGGTTGGAAATTGAAACTCTGATCCACGAAGAAGGCGCAGCGCAGCTGGAAATTAATCTAAATCATGGTGATCCGTTGGAACTGGCCGATCAGGTTTTCATGTTCAAGCGCACCATCCGCGAAGCCGCTTTAAAACACGGCATGTATGCGACCTTCATGGCCAAGCCGAGCCAGAACCAGCCGGGTTCGGCGATGCATGTCCATCAATCAGTTGTGGATATTGAAACCAACAACAACATATTCACCGATTCAAAGGGGGAGGAGAGCGACCAATTCCGCCATTTTATTGGAGGAATGCAGCACTATTTGCCAAAAGCTTTGGTGATGATGGCACCCTATGTGAATTCCTACCGACGGTTGACTACCAACACATCAGCCCCAGTAAATGTGCGCTGGGGATACGACAATCGCACCACTGGATTGCGCATACCCACATCGGATCCGCAGGCGCGGCGCGTTGAAAACCGGGTCCCTTCATCTGACGCAAATCCATATCTTGCGTTGGCGGCATCTCTGGCCTGTGGATATCTGGGGCTGGAACAAGAATTGGCCTGCGATGATTCAGTCGCTCTTGCTGCCAACGAAGGAAATAACGACCTTCCCAGAGGTTTGCTCGACGCCCTGGGGCTATTTGAAGGTGGGAACAAACTTCAGGAGATTCTTGGGCCAGACTTTGTAGGAGTTTATGCGGCCATCAAACGGGAAGAATACGAAACATTCATGCAAGTGATCTCTCCGTGGGAACGGGAATACCTCTTATTGAACGTGTGAGACCAGAACATGAGCCTTTATCAATCTCCCATTTCACCCGGTCGTTCATGGTATGAAGACAGTTGCGGTCACCGGCCTCAATATCATCAGCTGCAAGACAGTATCGACGCTGACGTTGCCATTGTTGGTGGTGGTTTTTGCGGCCTGAGCGCGGCACTACATCTCAGTCAGTCTGGCACAAAAGTTGCGCTGATCGATGCCCACAGATTTGGTGATGGCGCGTCCGGACGCAATGGTGGTCAAATGGGATCGGGACAACGTGGCGACTTGCTCGATCTGGAAAAAGAGCTTGGCTTTGAAAGGTCAAAGGCGCTGTGGGACATGGCAGAAGACGCCAAACGATCACTGCTCGACACCGCCGCGAAGCATGGATTTGATGCCGACTATCAAGAAGGTCAGCTCACGCCAATGCACAAGCAAAGGTATGAGCGGCATGCGCGCCATGAAGTCGATACTCTGACCACGCGCTACCAGTATCCTCATATCGAATATCTGGACCGAGGGCAGATGGCTTCTGCGCTTGGCAGTGATGCCTATTTTGGTGGAACGGTGGATTCTGGCACGGGCCATATTCACCCCATGAAATACGTGATCGGATTGGCACAGGCTGCCAGCACGTGTGGTGCAGATCTTTACGAAAACTCCGCTGCTACCGCGGTGACGCGTAACGGCCGTTATCAAGTAACAACGGATCGCGGAACCATCACAGCAGACAGGGTATTGCTGGCACTAAATGGTTATCACAACGACTTTCGCCGGGAACTGGCGTCCCATGTGCTGCCTATTCAGAGTTTTATTGGAGCGACATCGCCGCTTCGCAACAATTCTCCGATCCTGCCTGGACGGCAGGCTGTTGATGATAGCCGTTTTGTCGTCCGTTATTTCCGCAAATCGAAAGATGGACGTCTGTTATTTGGCGGACGCGAAGCCTACGGCAAGACTGGCCCCGGCGATATTGAGCGGGCCATTCGTCGCCAGATCAAAGAGATTTACCCCGATCTTGCCAATATCGAAATCACCCACGCCTGGGGCGGCAATGTTGCAATCACCATGCCGCGTTTGCCTTATATTCGCGAACTCGAGCCAGGCCTTTGGTCAGCTGGTGGGTTTTCGGGACATGGGGTGATGATGTCCAACTATACCGGCCGGTTGATTGCAGAACATTTTCTGGGCAAGAATGACCATATTAGATACCTGAAAGAACTGAATATTCCCGGATTTCCGGGCGGGTCACTATTGCGCAATCCACTCAAGGTTTTTGCGCTGACGTGGTATGCAATGCTGGACCGCGTCTAGACTGCGAAATCAAACCCCCAAGGTTTGGAAATTGAATTCTTGACTGGAGTACTCCTGGGCGTCGCACTGATCAGCCGCCCTGGTGTCAAAGTGCAGTGCATCTTGATTATCCACATAGCAGATAAAGGCGATCACCAATGCTTCATTGGCGATGATTTCTGCTGGTGTGAACACACCTGTCCCGCTAATGACGACTTGTCGTATTTTTTCGACAATATCCCATTGTGCCCAAGCCCTAACTAGAGGCACAAATATGGCCTAATAAGCACCATCAACGCCAAAGCGAGTTTCGACCCCTATGCTGCAACTGGAACCAACTGCCCAAGATTGTATCGCCGCACTGGCCGAACTGGTCAAATTTGACACCACTTCACGCAATTCCAACCTGGAATTGATTAACTTCGTACAGTCCGAACTCAGCGCCATTGGCATCAAATCACGCCTGACGTTTGACGAACAAAAAACCAAGGCGAATCTCTGGGCGACAATTGGACCGGACATTGAAGGCGGCGTGGTTTTGTCGGGCCATACTGACGTGGTGCCGGTTGACGGCCAGAATTGGTCGAGCGATCCGCTTGAGTTGACCGAGCGCGATGGCCGATTGTTTGCTCGCGGCACCTGCGACATGAAAGGCTTTGTTGCCTGCGCCTTTGCCCACGCGCAGGCTATGGCCAAGGCGGAACTAAAAGTGCCTGTACATTTTGCATTTTCCTACGACGAAGAAGTTGGCTGTGTTGGTGTTCAGGGGCTGATCAAGGACATGCAGGAAAATCTGCCAAAGCCGCTCGCGGTCATCGTCGGAGAACCCACCAGCATGCAGATTGTTGGCGCTCACAAAGGCGGAGAGGCTGTGTGAAAAGTCCGTTCGTTTGCGGATCATGCTATAATTCCCTG
>JAALLE010000041.1:6511-32775 GCA_011087605.1 Hyphomicrobiales bacterium | reverse complement strand
TGCAATATGGCGCATTACGACGCCGATGGTGCAGGAGCCATCCACACCATCCGTATTACCGATGGTACGGCCAATTACTTCGATAGCGATATGGACGGTGTCTACGGCATCTGCAGCATTGTCAGCCGTCATTTCCTCACCATTTTCTGGAAAATCCCGCGCCATTTTAAACGCGTATTCCGGTTCACAGGCCATGACGCAGGGCGTTTTCCTCAATTCCGCACCGTCTTCCAGCACGCCTGCCTGGGCCATCGGGCCATAAAATGGTGCATCAAGACCGAACGTGTCCTGCGCGGCCTTATTGGTTGCTCCAACTTTCCAGCCAACGCTTGGCGAGCCGAATTTTTCAAATGCAGCTGTCTGTATCGCCATGGCATCTTCCATGCTCGGTTCCGGGTCGGGCCAGGAAAGCGAATTTTGAACACCCGTTTTGCGCGACGCGACCATCTCTGTCGCCATTTTCTCAATGTCCATCAAAAATCCTTCGTCTAATTCATTCATCACAATTGCTGATGTGTTTAATCAATTATTTTCGCGTGCACATCCTCAAAATTGCAATTAGTTTGTGGTCGAATGAAAGGAAATTCCATGTTCTCAGAATCCTTGGCCGCAGCTCGCCGCTGGAATCCAAGTGTCAGTCTCATTGTTGCGTGCGGCTGTGCGATTGCATTGCTGAGCTTTGGCGTCAGGTCGTCAATGGGTCTTTTCCAGGTCCCCATTCTCAATACCGCCGGATGGAGTTTTACAACATTCGGCCTGGCAATGGCGCTTCAAAATATTTCCTGGGGCATCGGGCAACCCATATTCGGTGCAATTGCAGACCGGTTTGGTGCCTGGAAGACGCTGGCAGTTGGCGGATTATGCTATGCTGCCGGCTTATACATCATGGGGACGGCCACCGCACCCATCTGGCTGCATATTGGCGGCGGAATACTGGTTGGATTGGGAGTTGCCGCCGGATCATTTGGCATCATTATGTCGGTCTTTGCCCGTAATGTTGCACCGGAACAGCGGAGCTTTGTTTTCGGTATCGGTACCGCGGCCGGTTCGGCGGGCATGTTCGTGTTTGCCCCAATATCAAGAGAATTGCTTGAAAACTTTGGCTGGTCCCATTCGCTGATCCTGCTGTCCGTTATCATGTTGCTGGTGCCGATTTTGGCGGCCCCGCTTTACGGCAATGCCAGATCGTCGATGCAATCTGCAGCAGAAATCGAACAGACGCTGAGCGAAGCTTTTCGTGAGGCGCTACATCATCGATCCTATGTGCTTTTGAATGCGGGATTTTTTGTCTGTGGATTCCACGTCGCCTTCATCGCTGCGCATTTTCCCGCCTATATTTCCGATATCGGAGTGGCCGAGATCTACGCTGCCTATGCACTTGCATTAATTGGGTTTTTCAACATTTTCGGCTCACTTGGCGCGGGCTATATCGGGCAAAAATATTCCAAGCCCAAATTTCTGACAATCATCTATATCGCCCGGGCAATTGCCATATTTGGCTTTATGATGCTGCCGCAAAACTCAGTTTCTGTGATCATTTTTGCCATCCTCATGGGCCTGCTGTGGCTCTCGACAGTCCCTCCAACAAATGCACTTGTGGCGGTCATGTTCGGCACGCGTCATCTTGGGTTTTTGGGTGGCCTGGTTTTTTTCTCACACCAGATCGGTTCATTTATCGGAGTTTATCTGGGGGGCTACCTGCGCGATATCTACGGTTCATTTGACGCTGTTTGGTGGGCTGGAATTGTGTTGAGCCTGTTTGCGGCAATTATTCACTGGCCAATCAGCGAAACACCCGTCGACCGATCTGCTCTGAAAGCGGCTTAATCCTATTCCTCAGGCAGTTTGAAGATCGAGCAGGTCTGGCTGCCATGGGCGAAGAGTTTTCCACCCTCATCGACAAGGTGTGCCTCTGACGTGGCCAGTTGACGATCGGGATGGATCACCTTCCCGCGCGCGTATACCCGCCCGGTATTGGCACTGATCGGCCGCACAAAATTAACTTTCAACTCGACAGATTTTGACGCGTAGCCGGCCGGGCACTTTTCTTATCTGAGAAAGCGGCACTGTACCAAAACCTGATGAGATCGGGAATTCGCTCGGTCGCACAATTTTTGATTTCGTCGTCAAGCACTTGTCTCCTTCAAATGTTTTGAAACTGCCTTCAGCAGACTTGCCCGTTCGGGTGGCAGTTCGATGCCACGGGGACCGTGAATATGACGCCAGAAGAAATGATGAGTGAGCAAAAATCCGGCTTCAATATCTTCCAGCGATGCGCTGTCTATTCTTTGAAGATCCCGTTCCAACAAAAATGTTGGCAGCATCAACATGCGATCTGCCCAGGGCCGTCCGGCTTCAGCACCGACCGCCCGCCCGGTTTTTGGTGAAACATAAACAAGGTTTTGCCGTGACCCTGAAGCCGCACAGGCGCTCAGGTCGAGACCAAAGCCCAGTTCGTCCAGCATGGCCAATTCAAAACGAACAACAAGTTCGGCAGCGATATCGGGAGCCTCAAGATTATCCAATACAATTGCAAGCGTTTGATAGAGGGCAGTATGGGCATCTCTTTCAGGCAACAGCCGCAAATGCGAGGCCAGCGTTTGCAATGCGTAAATGGCGTGGGCGTTTTCCATCAAATGTGCGGCGCGCAAATTTTCCGGTTCGACCTTGAACTGGCCAAGATGTTCGTCAAGCCGGGCCCGCCAGGTGGCCCGGACAGAGTTTCCTGGCTGCAGCACCGGACGCATGCGGCGTGAACGCCCCCCCTGCACCAACCCAAGATGGCGCCCGTGCTGGCGGGTCATCAACTCGGCAATGACGGTGGTTTCACCATGTTTTCGGACGCCGAGTACAATCGCCTCATCAGTCCATTCCATACACTTGTCCCCGTTAGAGTCGTTCGAACTCCTGTCGCCTATTTGGGAAACTCGAGCCCCATTTCGCGATAGCGTTCAGGATCGTCCAACCAGTTTTCGCGTACTTTGACAAACAAGAACAGATGCACTTTGCGGTCCAGCATCTGAGAAAGTTCAGCGCGGGCTGCAGATGAAATCGCCTTGATGGTTTCGCCACTCTTGCCGATGACAATCTTCTTATGTGCCGCGCGCTGAATATAAATCACCTGATCGATCTTGACGCTGCCGTCTTTTCGCTCTTCCCAACCCTCCACTTCAACATGGGCTGAATAAGGCAATTCCTGATGCAGACGCAAAAACAGTTTCTCACGGGTCACTTCTGCCGCCAACAATTTGACTGGAAAATCAGACACCTGATCTGGCGGATAAAGAAATGGGCCTTGCGGTAACACGCTCGCAAGATGATTCAGAAAATCTTCGCAACCATTTCCTTTTAAAGCAGAAATCATGAATGTCTGATCGAAGGCGACCTTCTCATTTGCCTGTTTGGTGAGTTCCAACAGAGTTTCCGGTTGAACCCGGTCAATCTTGTTCAGCAGCAGGATTTTCGGCAGCTTCACATTTGCCAGACTTTCCAGAATGCGTTCTGCATCACCTCGAATTCCGCGTTCTGCGTCAATCAACAGACAAATGATATCGGCATCTTTGGCGCCCCCCCAAGCGGCGTCCACCATGGCACGGTCAAGCCGCCGCCGAGGTTGGAATATCCCGGGGGTGTCGGCGAATATGATCTGACTATTGCCACGCATCACAATGCCGCGCACGACGGTTCGTGTGGTCTGAACCTTGTGACTGACAATGGAAACCTTGGTGCCAACCAGGTGATTGATCAAAGTGGACTTGCCGGCATTGGGCGAACCAATCAGAGCGACAAATCCGACACGCTCTGGCTGCCCGTCAGTTTGGATGTCTTGCTCATTCACTTCGTATTTTCCTTGATTGTACCATCTGCGGTCTGGATCCAGACCGCCTCACGCAGCAACACCGACTGAGCAGCAGCCTGTTCGGCGGCACGCTTAGACTTGCCTCTCCCCAGCGCATTTTTTGCACCTTCCAGTTCCACCTCTACCACAAATGTCGGATCGTGGTCGGGTCCGCTGCGTTTGGTTACTTGGTAAACCGGTGTCACACCTGATTTAATGTGGGCCCATTCCTGCAGTGCAGTTTTACTGTCGCGTATGGCGCCACCCGCTTCGATCAGTCGTTCATCCCAATATCTTTTGACAAACTGCTGTGCCGCATTGATGCCGCCATCAAGATAGATTGCAGCGATCAGCGATTCGGTCACATCAGCGCGCACGCTGCGCATCCGTTTGCTGGTCAGCTGTTTGACATCAGCCCCTGCCTGAATGAAATCATGCAGGCCAATTTCGTCGGCAATTTCGGCGCAAGCCTTGCCGCTGACCAGCGCGTTTAAGCGAACCGAAAGCTCGCCTTCCCTGGCTTCTGGAAATTCAGCAAACAACAATTCCGCCACACAAAGTCCGAGCACCCGGTCGCCAAGAAACTCAAGCCGTTCGTAATGAGATATATCGCCGGAAGCCTTTGCAGCGCTGGCATGGGTGAGTGCCCGTATAAGCCTGGCATGTTCGTTGAACGTATAGCCGATGCACTCCTCAAGCTTGGCGATCTTTTGCGCCGAAACGCGCGCAGCAGCCATATATTATAGCCCGGTGAAAAGGCGGTCCCAGCGCATGCTGGTGGGCCATTTCCAAATCTGCCAAGCTGACGATCCGTCGCGTAGAGACAGGAACATGATCTGCGCTTTGCCAACTAGATTATCGGCCGGCACCATGCCGACATCGAACCGGCTGTCAGCGGAATTGTCGCGATTGTCGCCGAGGAAGAAATAATGCCCTTCGGGCACTTCGAATACGGGTGTATCATCGGCATAATTGTTGGGTTGGATATCTATGGTCTGATAGGAATTGCCGTTGGCCTGGGTTTCGACGAAGATCGGTACGGTAACTCCGGTGCTCTCGTCTGTGAATTCCCCCTGCTGAACTCGCTCAACAGGCTGGCCGTTGATCATCACCACGCTGTTTTGCAATTGTACCTTATCGCCAGGCAAACCGATGATGCGTTTGATGTAGTCCTTGCTCGTGTCATCCGGGTATTTGAAAACCACAACATCGCCGCGTTCCGGATCACTGCCCCAGATGCGGCCCCTGAATATGTCAGGGCTGAATGGCAGCGAATGGCGGCTATAACCATAAGACCATTTCGACACGAATATGTAATCGCCCACCAAAAGTGTCGGCTTCATTGATCCTGACGGTATGTTGAAAGGCTGAAACAGAAAGGTACGTAAAATAAGGGCAAGAATCAGCGCCTGCAGGACAACGGATACTGTCTCCCACACGACACTATCTTGTTTATCTTCGGTCTTGCTGGCCAATGGCTTGCATCCTTCGTTGCTTCTAAAAAAGACAGTTCCGCGCGGTTATGCCGATTGGCACCTTATTGAGCAAGCAAAATTCATCATTGCGACACATCATAACTGCTTAAAGCTGCTTTTGTTGGGCACGTGTTCACTTGTGCTGATCAACCAGATTGCGGGCCGTGCGAAAAACATCATGGAACATTGCTTCCGTTAATCGCCCGGTATTGGTGTTGTATCTTGAGCAATGATAACTCGACAAAACAGCATAGCGATCCATTTCAAATTGCCTGTTGTGCCCGAACGGCACCGAAGCTACCCGAACGCCTAAGGAACGGGCTGTGCTGTCGTGAGAAATTTTACCAAGTGTTATCAATAGCTTGAGATTTTTTAGTCCATGTAGTGAGTTCACCAAAAATGGCCGACAGGCATTTATCTCCTGGCCAATTGGCTTGTTTTGTGGCGGCACACATCTCACTGCGTTGGTGATTGCGCAGTCGCGCAGTTTCAGCGTGTCCTCCGGATCGGCCTGATAACGGCCTTCGGCAAAACCGAATTCACACAGTGTTGAATAGAGCAAATCACCGGCCCAGTCACCGGTAAACGGCCGGCCTGTCCGATTGGCTCCCTTGAGCCCCGGAGCCATGCCGATCACCATCAATTGCACAGAATTTTTGCCGCCAACGTTGGCTTCCGGATACCAGGTTGGAACTGGTGCATTGTGAAAATCCGGATTGAGTTTGCGGTGGGTGTGACGAAATTCCACAAGTCGTTCGCACAAATTGCAATCCCGCTGCGGTTCCGTTGCCTGTGTCACCATCGTTCGCCTTTTAAATCGAGACCTGCTAGCGGTCGGATTGGTCATCATCACTGGAAGCGTCCTCTTCGTCGCTCGCGGCGGCGCGCTCGGGAATGTCCCGCCCAAAGTCGCTTTTCAGGGTTTTCAGATCGAGGAAATTATCAGCCTGGCGACGTAATTCATCGGCGATCATTGGGGGCTGGGAGGAAGTCGTTGAAACTACGGTCACCCGTTTGCCTTTCCGTTGCAATGCTTCAACCAGAACCCTGAAATCACCATTGCCTGAAAACAGGACAAAATGATCGGCCACAGCTGCAAGTTCCATGGCGTCTATCGCCAGGTCCAGATCCATGTTGCCTTTTACTTTGCGCCGACCGGCCGCATCGGTAAATTCCTTAGCGGCCTTTGTCACCACCGTGTAACCATTATAGTCGAGCCAGTCGATCAGCGGTCGGATCGAGGAAAACTCCTGATCCTCAACCAGCGCCGTATAATAATAGGCTCTCAACATGTTTCCACGTTTGCGAAACGATTTCAGCATTTGCTTGTAGTCAATATCAAAGCCAAGCGTTCGGGCTGTGGCGAATAGATTGGCACCGTCAATCAACAGGACTATTTTCTCGCGCTCGTCGAACATAAAAACTCCTTTTGGCTCGCAAGATAAAGCCGAAATAAATTATCAAAATATTGCAATGCCTCACGCATCAAAAAATACGGCGTGGTGGCAGTATCATCGACATTACCAAAACCTGACGATGGCTTTCAAGTCACGATTACAGCGGCAGATGTCTGCGCCCGACCAAATCACGTGCAAGATGACGTCCAACAGCACGCAAAATGACGAATATCCTTGAATTCGCCTCAAAGTTTGAGTAGGGACAGCACAACTCACCCATTCCTCACACTTTGCATCAGGAGCCCAGCATGGCCCGCGTTACTGTGGAAGATTGCATCGATAAGGTGCCAAACCGTTTTGAACTCGTCCTTTTGTCCAGCCATCGGTCTCGCCAGATTTCTTCCGGCTCCCAGATATCGGTCGAACGGGACAATGATAAAAACCCTGTCGTCGCCTTGCGTGAAATCGCGGATGAACAATTGTCTCCCGGCGATCTGAAAGAAGATCTGATCCATTCGCTACAGAAACACGTCGAAGTTGACGAGCCAGAAGATGCAATGGAAGCTCCGGCTGAAGAAGTTGTTGCAACGTCTGAAGATATGGTTGGCGTTCCAGAAACACCGCCCCAGATCACCTTCGACAACCTGTCGGAAGAAGAATTGCTTGCCGGTATTCAGGGCCTTGTCCCGCCGGAAAAAACTGACGATTTCTAAGTCTCACTTCGAGATTTGCACCAATTAACCGGCCCAGCCCTGCTGCGCCGGTTTTTTGTTGCCGATTTTCACATCAATCTTGCCATTTTGCTTGATAGATGGGTCAACCAGCACCATTGTTAAATCAGCAATTGAAATGGGAAAACTTCGCGCATGATGCGCCAAAACGAACTGGTCGAGCGGGTTGCAAGCTATACTCGCGACTACGACGAAGACCTACTCAACCGAGCCTATGTCTATGCGATGCATCAACATCGCCATCAGACACGTGAATCTGGTGCGCCCTATTTCAGTCATCCGCTCGAGGTCGCTGGAATTGTTACTGATCTCAAACTGGATCAGGAAAGCGTTATTGCCGCTCTGCTTCACGATACGATTGAAGATACCGACGCAACCAAGATCGAAATCGAATCCTTGTTCGGCCCAAAGATCGGCCATCTGGTAGATGGCCTTACCAAACTGAAACGTATCGATCTGGTTTCCAAGAAGACGCGTCAGGGCGAAAATCTGCGCCGCCTGTTGCTGGCCATCGCCGATGACGTACGCGTGCTGCTGGTCAAACTGGCCGACCGCCTGCACAATATGCGCACTCTCAATCACGTTCCGCCTGAAAAACGCCAGCGCATTTCCCAGGAGACCATGGATATCTATGCCCCCCTCGCCGGACGCATGGGGATGCAGGGTATGCGCGATGAGTTGGAGGAACTGGCGTTCCAGAACCTCCATCCGGAAGCCTATTCACTTGTCCACTCCAAACTGGATCAGTTGCAAAAGAAGACACGTGCAATCATCAACGAAATTGAAGTCAGTGTGGTCAGCAATCTGGCACAAGCCGATATCACCGCCGTCGTAAAAAGCCGCAACAAGCGGCCCTATTCGGTGTTTCGCAAGATGGAACGCAACAGTGTCAGCTTTGAACAATTGTCCGATGTCATCGGGTTTCGGGTGATCGTTGACCGGGCTGAACATTGCTATCAGGCCCTGGGCGTTGTGCATACGCGGTGGCGGGCGGTTCCGGGCCGTTTCAAAGACTACATATCAACACCCAAGCAGAACGATTACCGTTCCTTGCACACCACGGTTGTCGGCCCGTCTCGTCAAAGAGTTGAATTGCAGATCCGCACCCATGAAATGAACGACATCGCCGAACAGGGCATTGCCGCACATTCGCTCTATAAAGACGGAGTTTATTCAGCGCCGGAAGACGCAACTTTGTTGAAGGGCGATATTGGCGGCGCAGACAGCGCTGCTTCAATGGCCAGCGAAAGCCGGGCCTATCACTGGTTACGTCGAACAGTAGAATCCCTTTCTGACCGCGACCATCCCGACGATGTTCTGGAACAAGCGCGTCTTGAACTGTTTCATGATCAGGTATTTTGTTTCACCCCGAAAGGCCGTCTTATTGCTTTGCCACAAGGTGCGACGGCAATCGATTTCGCCTATGCCGTCCATACCGACATCGGGAATTCCTGCGTAGGCTGCCGAATAAATGGTCGTGCGGCGCCGGTGGTCTCGAAACTTAGAAACGGCGATGAAGTTCAAATCATGCGGGCCGAGGGTCAAACCCCGCCCACTGCGTGGGAAAATGTTGTCACGACCGGTAAGGCTCGGGCCGGAATCCGCCGTGCGACCCGCGAAGCCCGTTCCAAACAATATTCGGGTTTGGGCAATAAAATCCTGACCACTACATTCAAACGGGCGGGTCACAAATTTGAGCGGGACCAGTTGGAAAATGTGTTGGCCAAACTGGCGCACAATACGACCGACGAAGCGATTGCGGCGGTCGGGCGCGGCGAGTTACCGCCGGAAGACGTGCTCAAGGCTGTATTTCCAGACTATCAGAAGGACCGTGGTGCGCGCGGCAAAAGCGCTGCTGGTGAAGGCTGGTTCAACCTGTCGGGTGTCGCCAATATCATGTTCCGCATTCCAGGACGACGACGCGAAAAATATGCCGAAGCGGCCTCCAAACTGGCCGATGCGATTCCGATCCGTGGTGCTGCTGGTGATCTGCCGGTGAAGCTGGACCCGGACGGTGGGGCAGTGCCGGGTGACCGAATTGTTGGCATATTGACGCCCGGCGAAGGGGTTACCGTTTATCCAATTCAGGCTGAAGCCTTGCAACAGTTTGAAGACAGCGCAGATCAATGGCTTGACCTGCGCTGGGATATCGATCCCGATAACCCGGAACGTTTCCCGTCCAAGATTCGCGTTATCGCTGTCAATGCACCAGGCACGCTGGCTGAAATATCCGATGTGATGGCAACCTCTGATGCCAATATTGCAACAATCCTGCTGTCGCAGCCCGACCCCGGATTGGCGCAGATGATATTTGGTGTTGAAGTGTGGGATTTGAACCATCTCAACAGGGTTGTGAGGGAGCTTCGCTCACTTGCCGTGGTCAGCGAAGTTGAGCGGGTCAACTGATTATGCGGTTTGGGTTAACTTGGCCATTTTCTTGTTACAAACCTGGTGTTAAGAGAGTTCGGATAGACTGGCGGCATGTAACTTGGGAATTGGGATTCGATGGCCAAAGATCTGCCATCGCACAAGGGTAATGTGTAGCGTATGTTGTTGAAGAGGCGAAAGCCACCGACATGGACTGAGAGTTTTCGGGTTTGGATTTGGCCCCGTCGCTCCTGGATGCGCTCCGGTCAATATGTGACCAAAAGAATTCTGCGCCTGACTGCGACGCCTCATGCTGTTGCGGCCGGTGTAGCTGCCGGCGCCTTCACGTCGTTTTCACCCTTCATGGGACTGCATTTCCTCATTGCATTCGTTCTGGCATGGATGATCCGCGGGAATTTGCTGGCATCAGCGCTTGGGACATTTGTCGGCAATCCCCTGACATTTCCATTTATCTGGGCCGCCACATACAATACCGGGCAATATCTGTTGCATAACGCTGATGCTTCTTCGGCACCACCGGACATTGTTCTAGCCATGACCAATGTTATGAATGCGGTATTCGAATTTGATGGTCATGGGGCAAGTCAGGCACTCAATCAGATTTGGGAACCTTTGTTGCTGCCGATGCTGGTTGGTGGTGGACTGATCGGGCTGATAGTTACAGTGCCGCTCTATTTTGTCACACGCCGGGCCGCGGCAATGTTTCGCGAAAGCCGCAAAAATAAACTCATCGTCAAGGCAGCTGAGATCAAAGCACGCGCCACCCAAATGCGCAAATCGATCGACTTGGCCGGCGGGGCCAAACAGACATGATAGTCGGTCTCGGCAGCGACCTGATTGACATACGGCGCATTGAAAATTCGCTTCAGCGCTTCGGCGACCGATTCATCAATCGCATTTACACCGACGTGGAAAAGGCCAAATCGGAAAGGCGCAGAGAACGTGCCGCTTCATACGCAAAGAGATTTGCCGCCAAAGAGGCCTGCTCAAAAGCTTTGGGAACAGGACTTTCCAACGGAGTATTTTGGCGCGACATGGGAGTGGTCAACCTGCCCAGTGGCAAACCCACTTTCAAATTGACCAACGGCGCTCTCAAGCGTCTTGAATCGATGATGCCGGAAGGCATGGAACCGGTCATCCATCTGACAATTACAGACGACTTTCCTCTGGCACAGGCATTCGTGATTATCGAAGCGCTGCCGCATGGCACGCGTCAGATCTGATCAGATTTTGGCCCGCATGCGAATGCTGGTTGGGTGTTCATAGCCGGCATGTGATTTTTCACCAACTTTATTGAATCCCAGATTTGCAAAGGATTGGTGGTTCTCCACCAGCTCGATGCGGGATTCCAGTTCCAGCCCATCAAAGCCCTCCTGGCGCGCCATCTCGAAGGCCCGGTCGAACATCTGATGGCCAATCCCCTGCCCCTGGAATTCTTCTTCAACCGCTACCTTGCCAACATAAAGCCATTTGGGCTGGCGGCGACAAAACATGCAACCAACAAGGCGTTGGTCGCGCTTTGCGACAAATAAAACTTCCTGAGCCGACTTTTCCGCAAGATCGGCCGGCGTCAGTGAATGAAGCGAACTGGGCGGGTCAATTCTCGTGTCCATATAGGCATAGGTACGATGCAACAGGCCATGTAGATCGTCCCAGTCAACATTTGCCGGGCTTTTGATGATTTTGATATCAGCCACGATCACGCAACAACCGTGACTTCTCACGGTTCCAATCGCGTTTCTTTTCTGTCTCTCGTTTGTCGTGGACTTTTTTACCCTTGCCCAGACCCAGTTGAAGCTTGGCGCGCCCTCTGTCGTTGAAATAGAGCCGCAGCGGGATCAGTGTCATACCATCTCGGGCAACAGCCTGCGCAAGCCGGTTGATCTCGCGCTTTGACATCAGCAATTTTCGGCGACGCCGCGGCTCGTGGTTAAAGCGGTTGGCTTGCAGATATTCAGGGATGTGACAATTGATCAACCACAATTCACCATCTTCATAACTGGCATAACTTTCGGCAATATTTGCCTTGCCGTTGCGCAGCGACTTTACCTCGGTGCCGTTGAGCACCAGCCCGGCTTCAAACGTGTCTTCAATCGCAAAATTATAGCGTGCCTTACGGTTTTCCGCGATGGCCCGACCACCCGAATCTGGTTTTTTGCGCGGAGCCATTGTGAAGAATCGTTTCTAGTTGATCAGCCCGGCATGAATCATTGCATCCCGCACCAACTGTTCTGTGGAAACTTCAATCGGCACCAGCGGACTGCGCTGAACGTTCCGCATCTTGCCTAACAACTCCAGCGCAAATTTCGCACCGCCAGGATTGGGTTCAGCAAATAGCGCATCGTGCAGAGGCAGCAACCGATCCTGCAATGACAATGCTGTTTCCATATCGCCATCGGCCATGGCCTGTTGGAACTGTGAACAAAGAGCCGGAGCAACATTTGCAGAAACCGAGATGCAGCCAACTCCACCATGGGCATGGAAACCCAGAGCAGATCCGTCTTCTCCGGTCAGTTGAATGAAATCCTGACCACAGGTTTTGCGCTGCCAGCTGCAACGGACAACATCGCCGGTGGCGTCTTTCACACCAACAATGTTCTCATAGGTGTGGGCCAACTCACCCATGGTCTGCGGCGTCATGTCAATGATCGAGCGACCTGGGATGTTGTAAATATAGATCGGCAGTGATGTGGCCTCGGCGATGAACGAATAATGCGTTTTCAGGCCCCGTTGACTGGGCTTGTTATAATAGGGTGTCACAACCAGGATCGCGTCCGCTCCGACTTTTTCGGCGTGCTCGGCAAATTCAATGCTTTCAGCGGTGTTATTGGAACCCGCGCCCGCCATAACCGGCACGCGGCCATCAGCAACTTCGACACAAATTTCCACGACCCGCTTGTGTTCTTCATGAGTCAGCGTTGGCGATTCACCCGTGGTCCCGACCGGCACCAATCCGTGAGTCCCCTGCTCAATTTGCCAATTTACAAAATCGGCAAAGCCCTTTTCGTCGACCGACCCATCTTCGAGCATGGGGGTAACGAGCGCAGTATTGGACCTGCTAAACATGGGGTTGGGCACCGGTATTCTCCTGAAATACTATTTCGGCGACAAGTTGCTCATCGGCTAATTATCGCAAACTACTTTGAACTGGGGCGCAACATAGTGGCGGCCTGCCCATCGAGCAAGCGTGAATGGTACAATTGGTCGAATTCAGGTAACCTCTCGTTAACCTGGCCTAAACCTGTTTGCTAAACAATGAACCGTTCGCGCAGTTCGAACCGATTTCACGATGCCGTTCAGTATCTAGTTAAGAGCCCGTCTGTCCATGATTTATTCAAAAGCCGCCCCTAATCTGGTCAAATCAATTGCCACACTGGGCATATTCGCAACGCTGAATATTGCCGCGATTGCCCAATCGGGCGCTACCAAAGACACGCTGGTCACCGGCACTATTGGCAGCCGTGCACATGCGGCCAGTCTGACCCGAAGTGGTTTGGGAACGTCCAAACTTGATACATCTCCCGCTTCACCGGTTTTAAAAGCCGGCCTGAAGGCGCTTGGCAAAGGCAATATGTCGGCGGCTCTTTCGGCTCGTTTGAAACTCAAAGCAGGCTCGTTGGAGCGCAAGGTTATGGCCTGGGCCATTGCGATGAATGGCCGCAATATCGAACCGCAATTGCTCAACAAGATTTCCCAGGACCTCTCCCACTGGCCCGGCGCCAGA
Organism: Hyphomicrobiales bacterium; assembly: GCA_011087605.1. GTDB lineage: Bacteria > Pseudomonadota > Alphaproteobacteria > Rhizobiales > Rhizobiaceae > Pseudahrensia. The sequence goes on along the minus strand of JAALLE010000041.1, from coordinate 19,222 downwards.
ACTATGCGCCAAAACCTCGAACGTCGCATTCTTGCCGAAAGCGATGCCGCGGCCGTGCGCGCTGCCTTCAGCAAAGCAGCACCAGAATCATTTGAAGCCAGTCTTGCGCTGGCTGTCGCCCACAAAAAGGCCGGCAAAAACAAACTGGCCCGAAAAGTCATTTCGCCGATCTGGTCTGGAAGGAAACTGACCAACAGCCAGGAAAAATACATTCTGAAAAACCTTGGCTCGGTCCTGAAGAAATCTGATCACCGGTCGCGCGTTGAATATTTGTTGTCTCACAACCGCTTACGCGGCGCAGAGCGAATTTCCGGATTGGCTGGCGTCAAGCGACTGGTGAAGGCACGCATCGCGGTGGAACGCAAACTGAAGTCCGCGTCCAAAGCGCTTGCCAATGTTCCTGCATCCCAGCGCAGTGATCCAAGTTACCTGTATTCCAAGGCTCGCCATCTGCGTCGCGCCAACAAACTGACGCAGGCCGCCAAGGTGCTGCGCCAGGCCAAGATCAAAAATGTTCACCCCAACGCTGCTGATTCCTTCTGGATTGAGCAGAGGATTTTGGCCGCTGACCTGTTGGAAGCCAGGTCTCCGAAAACCGCATACAAGCTGGCTTCACGCAATGTGGCCCGCTCCCGCACCAAGCAGATTGATGCGGAGTTTTATGCCGGTTGGATCGCCCTGCGCAGACTTAAGGACAGCAAAACTGCTACCCGCCATTTTGAACGCGTGTTGCAACTCTCCAGCACACCGTTGAGCAAATCGCGCGGGCATTACTGGATGGGACGTGCCTTGCGGGATACGGCAAAAGCCAAGGAACATTATCAGGCGGCAGCGGTCCATGACACGACATATTATGGTCAGTTGGCTGCCCGTAAACTGGGTCGCTCGGCTATCAAGGTTTCCCGAGCCCGCCCGACACGCACAGTTCGGGCCCGCTTTCCCAAATATGAACTGGTTCAGGCGATCGCCAAGCTGGAATCTGCCGGACGGTCCTCAAGCGCCCGACTGATCTATCGCCATCTGGCCCGCAATCTGAACAATCCTGGTGAATTGGCCTTGCTTGCAGCCAGAGCAGAGCGGGCTGGCGACCATCAGCTTGCCTTGCAGGTTGGCAAAATTGGTTTTATCCGAGGCATGAACGTGGACACCCTCGCCTGGCCGATTGGCGCAATTCCAAAATCTGCCCGCACATCAGGGGCAGGATTGCCCCTCGCCTATGCCGTCGCGCGCCAGGAAAGCACGTTTCGAGTGGACGCCCGTTCTTCGGCGAATGCCCTTGGTTTGCTGCAACTACTGCCATCAACGGCAAAACGCACCGCGCGGAACATCGGAGTAAAATATTCCCGGCGTAAGTTGGTCACCAGTGCCAGTTACAATGTTCGATTGGGTACCGCCTATCTGGATCAGCAGATGGACCGCTTTGGCGGCTCCTACATTCTCACCTTCGCCGCCTATAATGCAGGTCCCCTGCGTGCTCAGGAGTGGATGGAGCGATTTGGCGACCCCAGAGGGAAATCTCTCGAAGTTGTGATCGACTGGATTGAGCAGATTCCCTACGCCGAAACCCGCAATTACGTTCAACGGGTTATGGAGAATTATCAGGTCTATAAGACCCGGTTGAAAGGGGCCAAATTGTCGACTGACAGAGATCTTCGACGCGGCAAAAACACCTGATCACTTTATCTCAGGCCAATATCTTGTTTATACTGACTAATATGATCTAGTGTTGTAATAATATTTCGGTTTGAAAGTAATAAGTGACTGCTCGCCCCCACGCGCAAACGCACCAAATGGCGCAATTGCCGCAAAACTTTGACATTAATGATGCCATTGTGCAGCGCTCACCGGTTCGCGCCTCCCTGGTCGATGGCGCGATGCTGCGCGGTTATCGGTATCAACAGATAATAGACCCCAAGAGCCGCCGCAAAAACCTGCCCCTCCACACGACGCCCCTACTCTGCCTGGCATCGGAGCTTGGAAACAGCCGCGAACACCACAGATTTGCATTGGCTTTGGCAAGTCAGAGCGCAGCGGTTCAGAAAACCTATACTTTGGACATGCGCGGTCGCGGATATTCCGATGCGAAGGGGCTGGATTTGTCTGATGCAGCAACGGATGCTGACGATCTGATCAGTTTTTGTGACGCACACAATCTGCATCACATCGATCTGGTCGTCACAGGTTTTTCTGTCTTCGTATTTGTTGCTCGCCATCACCAAACGACCAGGTCTGGTTCGAAAGCTTATCCTGAACGACGCTGCTCCTGAATTCGATGCCGTTGGGATTGCCCGTCGCACAGCCCTGATGCAGCGTGCGGCGCAACCAGCGAGTTGGGAAGAAGCCGCAGAGCAGTTGCAATCCCTGAAGGGCGAAGAATTCCCTTATTTTTCGGCAGCGGACTGGCTCGATCTTGCACGTCAAAAATGGCGCGACGAGGCAGGTAAACCCGTGCCAGATACTGCAAAAGGCTTGTTCCGCTGGTCTAATTTGGCCGATTACGACAACCGTCAACCAAGTATGTGGTCAGAATTTGCACTGCTCAAAAATCGAATGGTACTTCTCATTCGAGGTGAGTTTTCCAGTCTGGTCACCTCTGAAATCAGTAAAAAAACCGCTGCTCACCACCCAGGTCTTGAAATAATCCTGGCCAAGGGGCAAGGCCACTTTCCACAGCTTGAAAGAGGTCATCTGACCGATCAAATTCTGGACTTCCTGTTGCGGGAATGATGCCGGGCCCTGATTGATTGCCGAATTTTCGCGAAAATAATGGCCAAGCGATCGAAATTCAGATAGATAGCATGTTATCTATTATTGGCCGGTTTGGGACATTATCCTATGAAACTCGTATCTTATCGCAGTGCATCAGATCATGGCGTCAAAATCGGCGCGATGCTGGACGAAGGTCTGGTTGATCTGAGTGCGGGACTTGGCATTACCTCAATGCGACAGTTGCTGGATGAGGGTAAAGTCAGTGCTGCTGAAGATCTGGCCTATAGCGGCAGCGCCCAAAAGGTAACGGATTATCAGCTCGATCTGCCTGTACCTGATCCGGGACGCATTTTCTGCATCGGTGTCAATTATGGCAATCGCAATGCCGAATATAAGGACGGCAGCGATGCCCCAAAAAATCCTTCAATTTTCATGCGCGGCCCCTTGTCATTTGTGCCCCATGGACGGCCCTTGGTAATCCCACCGGAATCAGAGCAGCTGGATTACGAAGGCGAAATCGTTCTGGTTATCTCCAAACCGGGTCGCCGCATATCGCAAGAAAAAGCCATGGATCATGTGGCAGGCCTGACCATCATGAATGAAGGTACAATTCGTGACTGGGTTCGCCATGCCAAGTTCAATGTCACACAGGGTAAGAATTTCGATCGGACCGGAGGCATTGGCCCGTGGATTGAAACCGACCTTTCCGGCATTGATGTCAACGACATGCAGGTTGAAACCCGGGTCAATGGCGAGGTAAGACAAAGCGATTCCACAGCAACCATGGCCTTTCCATTTGCAAAAATCATTGAATATGTTTCAACCTTCACCACCTTGCAGGCAGGTGATGTGATTGCAACGGGAACGCCGACTGGCGCTGGGGCAAGATTTGACCCCCCAATCTGGCTGCGTGAAGGTGATATTATTGAGGTCACAGTAGAAGGGGTTGGCACGTTGCAAAACGGTGTCATCAAAGAAAGATAAATGAGCCGCAAGCCACCGATCCCCGACGAGGCTGAAACCGGTCAAATGCGAAGGTTTGAAGAAGCCCTTCCCATTGCTTTGCTTCGCACCAGAGAAGTGGTGATGGCGCGATTTCGTCCGCATCTGGCGGAATATGGGATGACCGAGCAGCAATGGCGCCTGATCCGGGTGGTTCAGCAACGGCCTGGTATCGATGCAACTGCCCTGTCGGAAGCCTGTTGCATATTGATGCCCAGCCTGTCGCGAATGCTGAAAAATCTGGAAACGGATGGCCTGCTGACCCGTAAAAAGGTCGAGGGTGATATGCGTCGGCAGGTTATTTCACTGACCAAGCAAGGCAAGGATCTGTTTGCAAAAATGGCGCCGAAAGCTGAAGCAATCTATGCCCAGATGGAAGCCGAATTCGGCAAGTCGGATATGTCGGATCTGATTGGTCAACTCCAGACCCTGCGAAGAAGCCTCAAATAACCCGCTGCGCGGCCAGAAAGCCACCGGACTGTCTCTCCCACAGACGCGCATATTGGCCGTTGCGGCCCAGTAATGTCTGGTGATCACCATCCTCCACAATTCGGCCCTCCTCCATGACAATCAACCGATCCAGATGGGCGATTGTTGATAATCTGTGGGCAATGGCGATGACCGTTTTCCCCTCCATCAGGTCGGCCAGATTTTCCTGAATGGCGGCTTCAACCTCAGAGTCGAGCGCCGACGTGGCTTCGTCGAGCAGCAATATCGGTGCATCCTTGAGAAATACCCGCGCCAGGGCAATTCGCTGCCGCTGCCCGCCCGATAGCTTAACGCCGCGTTCCCCCACATGGGTGTCATACCCGGTGCGCCCCTTGATATCCTCCAGATCGACAATGAATTCATGGGCCTTGGCCCGTTTCGCCGCAGTTTCGATCTCCATCATACTGGCAGCCGGGCGACCATAAGCAATGTTGTCCCGGATGGATCGATGCAGCAGCGACGTATCCTGGGTTACGACCCCCATTTGCAATCGCAAAGAATGCTGGGTGACGCTGGCAATATCAGTGCCATCAAGGGAAATTTCGCCGCCATCAATATCATGGAACCGCAACAACAAGTTCATGAGCGTGGTCTTGCCGACGCCGGACTGACCAACAATACCGACCTTTTGACCAGCAGGAATGGTCAGATTGAGATCGTTGAGCACGATGTTGGAGCCGGTATAGGCAAAATTCACCTTGTCATAGGTCACATTACCTTTCACCGGTCGCATTTGGACGGCGTTTGGCTTGTCGAGCACCTGCGGACTGCGCGAAATCATTTGAGCCGAATTCTGGACGGTTCCGAAATTCCGAAACAGGCCGTTGAGCAGTCCGAGCAACCGTCCTAGCAGCAGGTTTAGACGAAGACACAGCGCCAGAACAGTTGCAACCTCTCCAGCCGTCAGGACTGAGCGTGAAAACAACCACAGAGCCAGCGCGCCGATGATCACCAACATGCAGCTGGAGAAAGTCTGGTTGCTGATCCGCATCCCAGCGATGATGCGGGTGAAGCGACGCAGTCGGGCCAACACATCCTCATAGGCTTCCAGAATAAACTGGTCATGGGCTTCTTCCGCGCCATAGAGTTTGACGGTTCGGATGTTCGAATAGCCATCGACCATGCGCCCGGTCACCACTGTTGCTGACTCCGCCAGCTTACGCCCCTCGTCACGTATGCGGGGAACAAAATACCGTGCAAACAGTCCAACCACCGCCAGCCAGAAAAGAACCGGCAGCAGCATGCGCCAGTCGAGATTGGCAATCACGATCAGCGCCGTCATCGCAAAAATCGCAATAAACCAGATGATCTGGAACAGCGAGACCATGAAGTCGCCGGCCGCCTGACCTGACTGCCAGACTTTGCTTGATACCCTGCCGGCCAGCTGATCATCAAAAAAGGATATGTCCTGCCCGGCGACTGCCTTATGCCCCTGCCATCTGACCAATGTGAAAAATTCCGGCACGATAATCTGCTCTTCAATCACCGCTGTGCCAATGGCGATTGCGGACCTGACAACTCCAACGAGTACTGCAAACAACACCAGAAGCCCGAAATGCTCATTCCAGAAACTTTCCGGTGTCGAAGAATTCATCATATCGACAATGCTGCCCACCAGAATGAACAAAGTGGCTTCAATCAGGGCCGTAGCGCCACCGAAAAACAACATCGCCATAAAGCCACCACGAACCTGTCGGGCGTAATGAGCAATATAAGCAAGCCCGCCCTCGGGCGGTCGTCCGGGGTCGGGCCGATCAAAAGGTTGCGCAAATTTTTCGAAGAATCGAAAGAAACTGTCCATTGCTCCAGACTACTTCTTTGCACCCAACCGAGCCAACACATAGTTGCGGTGTACCAATCGTTTTGCAGAAACGGAATGATTGTGGAAGGGTACGTTCGCACGGCAATGAAACGGACGATTCAATATTTGCATGAGCGGAAAACCCGAGAACCTGCTGATCATCATTTCCGATGAGCACCGCAAGGATGCCATGGGTTGCGCCGGGCATCCAATCGTCAAAACGCCCAATCTCGACGCGCTGGCGGCGCGGGGTACTTTGTATGAAAACGCCTATACCCCCTCCCCCATGTGCGTGCCCACGCGCGCGGCGTTGGCATGTGGTGACCATGTGCATCGCATCGGTCACTGGGACAGCGCTACTCCCTATGATGGGAAGCGACGCAGCTGGATGAAACAGCTGCGCGAGCAAGGTGTTGATGTCACGTCCATCGGAAAACTGCATTTTCGCTCCGATGATGACGATAACGGGTTTACCGAAGAAATCCTGCCAATGCACGTGGTTGGAGGTGTTGGTTGGGCAATCGGCCTGTTGCGTGAGGATCCACCTGATTACGACGCTGCCGCCGAACTGGCCAAGGATGTGGGTGTCGGTAACAGCACTTACACCGACTATGATCTGGCCATCACCGAAGCCACCGAAAGCTGGCTCACCGAACGTCGAAACGATGATCAACCATGGGCGGCATTTGTTTCACTGGTCAGTCCGCATTATCCGTTGACCACGCCAAGAGAGTATTTTGAGCAATACGATCCAGCCCACATGGACATGCCGGTTGCTCATCAAGAAAATCTTCGACCAGATCATTCAGAACTGCGCAATGTTGCGGGGTTTTTTGATTACGATCGATATTTTGACGAGCAAAAAATACGCGAAGCCAAGGCCGCCTATTACGGTCTGACCAGCTTCATGGATAACTGCGTCGGTCGCATTCTGGCGGCGCTGGAAGCCAACAATCTGAGCGAAGATACAGTTGTCGTTTATGTCTCAGATCATGGCGACATGATGGGAGATCAGGGATTCTGGACCAAGCAGGTTATGTATGAAGCCTCAGCTGGCATCCCCATGATCGCAGCGGGCCCCGGAATACCCAGGGGGCATCGGGTCAAGACCGGCACTTCCCTGCTCGACATCGCGGCAACGGCAATGGATGTATGCGGTGGAGAACATGACCAGCATAGTCGCAACCTGCCGGGTATATCGCTGCGCCAGATTGCCAATCAGGCAGATGATCGCGATCGCACCATTTTCAGCGAATATCATGATGGTGGCTCAACAACAGGTACCTTCATGATACGCTGGCAGGATTGGAAATATGTCCACTATGTTGGCCACGAGCCACAATTGTTCGATTTAGAGGCCGACCCCCAAGAATTGAACAATCTTGCGGCTTCTGGCGCAGACCAGCGCATCGCTGCAGCGCTGTGGGAAGGCAAGCGTCGCTTGCGGGAGATCTGCGATCCGGAGGTTGAAAACGCCCGCTGCTTTACTGATCAAAAACGCAGAATTGAAGAATTGGGTGGCCGTGAGGCCTGCATCAATGCCTATGTCTTCAACCACACTCCAACCCCGGATGAGCAACGAAAAATGCGCTCCTCAAACTAGCGGATTTAACCGCCCTTCAATTGCTGCAACAAATAAACCTCGCTGTCTTCGGCGATCGGCTCTGTCAGGTCGTTGAAAATCAGCCGCCCATCAACGGCGACCGAGACGCCGGCTTCAATCACTGGCTCAAGTCTTGGATATTTTGCGGCGAGCCCGCTTAAGAGCTCACCGATATTTTTTGCATCCACTTCAACTTTGTCATTGCCATCAGCAAGATCACGCAGACCCAGCCAAAGGTTGACTTCAACCATTGGCCTGCTGGTCCAGAGCTTCGAGAATGCGAGGTGGCGACATCGGTAATTGGGTCAACCGTACTCCGGCCGCTCCCGATACCGCATTGGCAATGGCGGCAAGCGGCGGGCAGATCGAAGTTTCTCCTACTCCACGTACTCCGTATGGGTGCCCGGGATTGGGGACTTCGACAATAACCGTGTCGATCATCGGCAGGTCGGAAGCTACGGGAATTCGATAATCCAGGAAGTTGGAATTCTGCAAACGGCCATCGTCTCCGTAGATATACTCCTCGTTCAGCGCCCAGCCGATGCCTTGCGCCGCACCGCCTTGATATTGACCTTCCACATAGGTGGGATGGATCGCTTTACCGGCATCCTGTACGACAGTGTAGCGAACCACAGAGGTCTGGCCGGTTTCCTTATCGACTTTCGCATCAACAATATGGGTTGCAAAACTGACCCCGGCACCTTCAGGTGTCGCTTCAAAGTGCCCGACAATCGGGCCGCCGGTGGCGCCCATATTTTTGGTCAGCTCTGCCAATGGCAATGGATCAAAATCACCGGCATTGGAACCCGACGGTTTGGCGCACCCATCTTCCCAATAGACTGCATCACGATCAATGCCCCACCGGTCTGCTGCACGGCCACAGAGTTTTTCAACCGCGTCGCGCGCCGCTTTGATGGTCGCCAGACCGCTGGCATAAGTTACCCGCGAACCGTGGCTCACTTCATTATATCCAAGCGTCGCGGTGTCGGCGATGGTGGTCCTGATCTTGTCGTAGGAGATGCCCAGTTCCTCTGCCGCCATCTGACACATGGAAGCGCGGCTGCCACCAATATCCGGTGTCCCAACCGACAATGCCGCCGTGCCATCTTCAGACAGGGCCAAAGAAACAGCGGTTTCGCCGCCATGATTGAACCAGAAACCACAGGAAATTCCGCGCCCCTCACCCTCACCAAGTGGTGCAGCATAGTGCGCATGGTCTTTTGCTGCCTCAAGTGTTTCCACCAGGCCGATACGGGCAAAGGGAGGTCCAAACGAAGCTTTCGTACCTTCCTTGGAGGCATTCTTCAGTCGCGTCTCGATCGGATCGAGCCCCAGCTGATTGCACAATTCGTCGATCACCGATTCAACCGCAAAAGCCCCCATCGGAGACCCCGGTGCACGATAGGCCGCCTGTTTGGGCCGGTTGGTCATCACGTCGTAGCCACGTTGATGCACGTTCTCCAACGCATAGGGCGCAAAGGCGCACATCGCAGTAAAATCTGCTGGCGCGCCGGGAAAGGCCCCACCCTGCAGGCGGAATGTGCCCTGACCAGCAGTGATCTTGCCATCCTTGGTCATGCCGATCTTGACATCCATTGATGTTGAGGATGTCGGTCCGGTTGCCCGAAACACTTCGGCCCGGCTCATTACCAGTTTTACAGGGCGGTTCGACTTGCGCGAAAGTACAAGTGCGACCGGTTCAATAAACACAGCAGTTTTGCCACCAAAACCACCACCAATTTCGGAAGCGGTCACGCGCATCTGACTGGCATCCGTGCCAACCAGTTTGGCGCAGATTTTCTGCACGTTGAAATGACCCTGCGTGCAACAAAAAACTTCACCGCGCCCGTCATTGCCCAGTTGAGCAAGACAGGCATGGGGCTCAATATAGCCCTGGTGGGTGGCTTCTGTTTGAAACGTTTCCTCGACCACCAAATCGGCTGCCGCAAACCCTTTTTCCACATCGCCGTGACCAGATTCATGAAAGCGAACAACGTTCGCATGCATTCCATCTGGCACCGAATGGTTTGCCGCTGCTTCACGGATGACCGGAGCGCCCTCTTCCATTGCTTTGTCAACGTCGGTCACATGGGGAAGGATTTCGTAGGTTACTTCAACAAGCTTGGCCGCGTCTCTTGCCGCCAAGGCAGACGTCGCCGCAACGGCAGCGACTGCGTGCCCGTCATAAAGCGCTTTTTCGCCGGCCATGACATTTTCCAAAATGTTCCAGTCTTCACCCTTCAATCCGTCGACGAAATCCGCCCGCGTTGCCACTGCCTTCACCTCAGCCATGGCCTCGGCTTTTGAAGTGTCGATCCTGACAATTTTCGCATGCGCATGTGGCGAGCGCACGACCGCCGCATGTAGCATTCCAGGCGCGTACATGTCGGCGCCGAACTTGGCCCGGCCTGTCACCTTGTCGACACCGTCCGGCCGATCAGGTCTTGTTCCTACTACTTTGAAACCGCTCGTTTTTACACTGTCTTGCGTCATCAGGAAGCTCCTCTTAGATCTGCTGCAGTGTCCATCACAGCGCGAATAATCTTGTCATATCCCGTGCAGCGGCACAGGTTTCCGGCCAGCCAATACCGAACTTCCGTTTCGGTCGGATCGGGGTTCTTGGCCAATAACGCCTTTGTCGCCACCAATATGCCTGGCGTGCAGATACCGCATTGCAATGCGGCATACTCGATGAATTTCTGCTGCAAGGGGTCTAACTCTTCGCCCTCGGCAATGCCTTCGACGGTGCCAATCGATTTGCCTTCCGCTTCAACGCCCAACACCAGACAGGAGCACATCAAACGTCCATCAATGGTCACCGAACAAGCACCACAGTCACCCGTGCCGCATCCCTCTTTTGCACCGGTCAGCGCGAGTCGGTCACGCAGAACATCCAACAGCGTCTCGCGGGGATCGCAGAGAAATTCTGTTTCATCACCATTAACGGTGGTTGTTACATGGATCTTGCTCATTTGGCGGCCCTCGCTCGGTCATAGGCAATTTTTGCTGCACGACGTGCCAGGACGCCTGCGACATGAGTGCGGAATTTGATGGTTCCGCGTTTGTCATCAATTGGGTTGCAGGCTGCAGACGCCGCGGCGGCGAGTTTGTCCAACGCCGCATCATCCAGCTTGGAGCCAATTATTGCCTGTGCTGCCGCATCAACCAGCAGTGCCGTTGGCGCTACCGCACCCAGCGAAACACGTGCTTGAGTAATTGTATCTCCATCGACCTGCAGATTGACGGCGCAGCCCACGACCGCAATATCCATTTCGGTGCGCGGAATAAACCGCAGATATGCGTCTCCACCATTAGGGACCTGCCGAGGAATATTCACCTGAGAGACGATTTCGTCCTGAGCGATGCTGGTGCGTCCCGGGCTGGTTGGGATGTCTTCAACAGCCACCGTACGTGACCCGGAAGCGCCGGTCAGCGTGACACTTGCGCCAGCTGCGATCATGGCCGGCACGCTATCAGCCGCTGGAGACGCATTGCAAAGGTTGCCAACCAGCGTGGCACGGCCCTGAATTTGTGTGGACCCGATCAGGTCCATCGCCTCGACCACGCCGGGCCATTCGCTTTGCAAACTCGGGTGCTCGGACATTTCGGCACCAGAAACGGCGACGCCAACTGTCCAGCCTTCCTTGTCGCAGAGAATGTCTTTGACACCATCGATATTCTTCAGATCAATCAGATCGTTGGGCGTTACAATATCGGCACGCAGCTGTACCAGCACATCGGTGCCACCAGCCAGAAAACGGGTGGTACCTCCCGCCTGTGCAGCAATCGCACTGGCGTCTTCGAAACTTGCAGGGTTGTGATATTTCATGGGGTTCCTTACGCAATAGTGCGCAAAATTTTCAAAAGTTGAATTGCTCAACCAATATCACACCCGGCGTCCCGCAGGATCAAGCTGCAAATGCATCAATGCCATCAAAATCAACTGGAAAGCTGTCCAGTTCCTAAAAACTTTTGAGGGATGTATGAACTGTTGTCGGCGATGGTGATTGGCCGGGACAATCTCTTCACAAACAAAAATGGCGGCTGATGCCCTTCGAGGGGACACCAACCGCCAGTTTTGAATGTGGTGGGAGGAACCACGTTCAATCAGTTTTGCCATCCGCCCACCAGGGCCAGTGGCGCCGGAGACCCGCCAATGGCGGGGATCCGTTTGTTTGGTTGTTCAGCGATTAACCGAAGTCAGCGTCTGAAGTTTCCTCTACGGCTTGTTCGATGCTGTACCATTCGCCTTCGCCGTGGAACCACAGTCCCTCGATATCGATGAGCGTATCGGTTCCATCAGATTTATGACTTGCGGTAACCGTACCATCATCGTTCTCAACAAAGGCATAGTCGCTGAGAGAACCTTTATAGTTCACCTGATCGTAGCCATCGCCTCCATCATAGGTTTGATCACCAGACTGGTCGTTCCACCAGTCATCGTCGTCGTCACCTTCAAAGGAGTCTTTAGAGTAATAATCATCATCTGAGTCGTCCTCATCATCCGAGTCGTCTTCGTCATCTGAGTCATCGTCGTCATCCGAGTCGTCCTCATCATCAGAGTCATCGTCGTCGTCAGAGTCATCATCATCTGAGTCGTTGTCATCTGACGTATCATCGTCATCGGACGTATCCTCATCATCAGAGTCATCGTCATCGTCGTCGTCATCGTCCGATTCTTCGGAAAGCTCGATAGCATATTCCATGCTGTACCACTCTCCTTCACCGTTAAACCAAAGGCCATCAATGTCCTTCAGAGTATCGGTGCCTTCAGTCGGATGACTGATGGTAACGGTGCCGTCGTCGTTTTCGACCACGGAGTAGTCGCTCAACGCGCCGTCATAGTTTACCTGATCATAGCCATAACCACCGTTATAGGTGTCATCGCCTCGGGTACTGTTCCAGACATCGTCATCGCCAGAACCAACCAGATAGTCATCACCTGACGTACCCCAGGGATCGCCTGAGCCTTGCCCGGAGCCTTTGCCTGTTCCTGAGTCCGAACCCTTGCCGGTACCAGAACCTGAGCCAGAGCCTTTACCGGAACCTGAGCCAGTACCTTTGCCGGAACCTGAGCCAGTACCTTTGCCGGAACCTGAGCCAGAGC
>JAALLE010000041.1:0-6411 GCA_011087605.1 Hyphomicrobiales bacterium | reverse complement strand
CCAGTACCTTTGCCGGAACCTGAGCCAGTACCTTTGCCGGAACCTGAGCCAGAGCCTTTACCGGAACCTGAACCAGTACCTTTACCGGAACCTGAGCCAGAACCTTTGCCGGAACCTGAACCAGAGCCTTTGCCTGAACCTGAACCAGAGCCTGAGCCGCTGCCCGATCCCGAGCCGCTGCCGTAATTGTCCCAGTCGTACCAATTGTAATTATATCTAGCCATGTCGCATCTCCTACTAATATTTCTCCCCCCTATAACAAATAAAATTACGCTGCATACGGTCATTCCATGTTTACTATTAATCTTAAATACATTTGAATAAAATTTGATTCAAATTTTATATTTAACTTTATTTATTAATTAATCTTAAGAAATTCACTAGTCAGACTTTTACTTAATTTTCGACAGCTCCTGCCGCTCTCTTGGCGAGTTTTGAGCGCGGGGAACACGGAATAGAACAAAGTTGCAGACCGTAAATGGGGCAGCAAAAACAACATGAATTCGGAAATCGGATCGCAGCAAAGCGTCTGCTGACAGGATCGATCGCAGACCTACCGCAAGATATCGCAGCTATATTTGGGATGGTATCGCAGAATATTCTCGACCAAATTTTAGGACACACTCACAGCATTTCCTGTCGCGTCGCCGCAATCCAACCAGGCGGCTGTCGTCAAAAAAGGATATTAGAAGTGTAATCAGCGCCCGTTTAAGGGATCACTTAGTGGCGCAGCAATGGCTCCTGCATGGCCAGATTGAGCTCCAGCAATACATTGATGTTATGTTCTTTGCGGATCAGGTCGGCAATTGTATATTCATCCAGCACATCAAAAAATGCCTGCAGTGCCCGGGACAATGCCCCATTCATTCCGCATGTCGCAACAAGGGGGCAGCTGATCTCCCCCTGTTTGAAACATTCCGCCATTTCGAAATTTTCTTCGACCCGTCGGACCACTTCGCCCAGGCGGATTTGATCCGCGGGCCGAGACAGGCGGATGCCCCCATTGCGTCCGCGAACGGTCTCGACAAGATCCAGCGTGGTCAGACCGCCCAGAATCTTGAATAGAAACTTCTCCGGCAGATCATAAAATCGAGCAATTTCGCTCACCGTTGCCAGTTCCTGCTTTGATGCGCAAAACATCAACATGCGAATGGCGTAGTTGGTATGGCTGGTGAGTTTCATGTCTGTGCCTTGTTTCGATTGCTGCATCCCGCAGAAGTGGAATTGTTAATTATGTTCAGCAACGGGGCAGCCAATCAGATGCCCCGCTGATCATACATATATAAGGCGCCTATGAATCCGGGCCGTCGTCGAATCCAACCCTGTCCACCAGTTCAGAAGCCGTTTTGCGGTGTCTGGCAATTTCGCCCAGCGGCAACTTGTCAGCATTCAGTCCACCCCACGAACTGGTGCGCGCATCCGCGGCAACGCCTGGCTTGACCGGGTATTCATAATTTGCGGAACCATAGAGTTGCTGCGCCCTATCACTGGACAGAAACTCCATCAGCTTGAGGGCATTTTTGGCATTTGGCGCATGTTTGGCCATGACCATGCCGGAGAGATTGACATGAGTGCCGCGACCGACACCATTGGGAAACAGCAATTTAACTGCCTCGGCCCATTGCTTTTGCTCCGGCTCCTTGGTGTTAGTTTGCATCTTGCCCATGTAATATGTGTTCCCGAGCGATATATCGCATTCGCCAGCAAAAATGGCTTTGACCTGCGCCCGGTCATTACCGGTTGGTTTGCGGGCCAGATTGTTTTTCACAGCAGCCAGCCATTTCTCCGCCTCTGCCTCTCCGGCATGGGCGACGAATGAGGCAATCAAGCCGATGGAATAAGAGTGCTGGCCGGAACGGGTGCAGATTTTGCCCTTCCATTTCGGCTCAGCCAATTCTTCATAGGTAATTGTATCCTGGGATACCCGATCTCGCGAGGCATAAATAATGCGGGCACGCGTGGTGACACCAAACCAATGATTGTCCACATCGCGGTACTGCTCAGGAATATTGGCGGCAATGGTCGTGCTGCTCACCGGTTGGGTAATACCCATCGTCTTGGCCGCGTCCAAACGCCCAATATCAACCGTCAACATAATGTCGGCTGGAGAATTTCGCCCCTCCGCACGAATGCGCTGACCCAGTCCCTTATTGGCGAACAGCACGTTGGTTTTGATTCCGGTTTCTGCGCTGAACGCATCCAGAAGCGGCTTGAGCAACGCCGCTTGTCGATAGGAATAGATATTCACCTCTTCTGCAGCCAATGCCGCCGAATAAGTCATGGCAGCGGCAGAAAGGGCCAATGTGGCGAGGCAGGTTGTTATACGATTGGACATGAAATTCCTTTTAGCACCGAGTTTAAAGTTCGGTGTCAGAACAGTGGTAATTTGGCCGTCAATGGGCGGCGACGCACACTCTCTATTAAAGTATACTTTTCTAGTCAAGTTTAAGTTTGAGGCTATTTTCAGCTTGCCTGCCTTCATGGCTAGGGGTGGCTATCCAGCAGAGCAGCCGCCACCTGTTGAACATCCCGTCGACCCCGCAATGCATGGGGATAGGCCAAACAATACGGGTGAGGCATAAGAGGTTCAGGGCTCTCCATGCGCATCAGTACACCATTGGCAATTTCTTCCTTCGCCATTTGTGAAGGAACCAGGCCAACCCCCAACCCTTTACGCGCAAAGGCGATAGCAGCGCTGCTGGTGGTAAGGCTAAGTCCAGCCGCGACATCAATTGCCCGGGTCGATGACAGACAATTCGCCCAACTCGGAAATGAGGCATAATCAGGGCCCCAAAGTGTATGGATCAGATGACGCTCGTCGATAGCGTTTACGGAATTTCCATGCAGTTCAACAAACCCGGGCGACGCGACCGCAGTGACGTGATCATGGAACAAGGTTTCAACCAGATAATCGCGGTACAATTCGTGACCATAGAATATGCGCATATGTATTCCGTCTTTGGCGAACCCGACCGGATCCTCATCGGGTCGAACATGCAATCGAATATTTGAACGGGAGCCGCCGCCCTGATTGAGCGCCGTCAACTTTTCAGGCAACCAGGTCTGAACCACCGAATGCGGTGCGCTTAATACGAGTGACGGCAGGATTCGACTGTCGCGCATCGTATCAGACAGATCAGTAAGCGTGTTCATTGCCTGAGCTGCCGCGGGATAGGCGGCCAGCCCCGCTTCCGACAACACCAGCCGATTGCCCTGACGAATAAACAGGTTCTTGTTCCAGAATGACTCCAAATTCCGCACCTGCTGGCTGACAGCAGCAGACGTCACCCCCAATTCCGTACCTGCCGTTGTAAATGCGCCGGTTCTTGCGACCGCTTCAAAGGCCCGAACGGCGTTGAGGGGTGGAGAAACAGCCATTTTTCGAAAGATATTCTTTCTCTAGTGAAGAAGAAATACTGTTGCATGAATAAATACCAGGTGCAATTTTCGTAAATTCGGAAAGGAAAAATGCATGGAAGAGTTGATTGATCTGCAGCGCTACCCGCTGGACCATATAGGAAGCGAAGAATGGTCCGATCTTGTTCACAATTGCCAGATGCAACTGGCTGAGCATGGTTTGTTCAACCTGCCAGGATTCCTGGTGTCGGGTGTCGTTCAATCTGCTGCGGACGAATTAAAGACTGCGCTCGATGAAAATGCCTTCATCCATGCCCGTGAACACAATATCTATTTCAAGCGATCTTTGGAAGATCTGAATCCTGACCACCCTGCGCTGACGCGTTTCAAGACGGTCAACCGGACGATATGCGCCGATCAAATGGCTGATACAACAATTCTAAAACTCTACGAATGGCCGGAATTTGCAGCGTTTCTGGCGGCTGTGATGAATAAGAATGCGCTTTATACAATGGCGGATCCACTGGCACGGGTAAATGTCATGGCCTATCGCGAAGGCGAAGCTCTGAACTGGCATTTCGATCGTTCCGAATTCACCACCACCCTGCTGCTTCAATCTCCGCAAGCTGGTGGCGTTTTCGAATATGCCCAGAATCTGCGCAGCGATGACCAACCCAATTACGAAGGGGTCGCGAAGCTGCTGGGTGGCCATCATCCCACAACATTGATGCCGCTTCAGGCAGGCACGCTGAATGTCTTCCAGGGCAAAAACACGGCCCATCGGGTAACACCGATTGAAGGCAACAAAGATCGGGTCATCGCCGTGTTTTCATATTTTGAGGAGCCTGGGGTGGTTTTCTCAGATGAGGAACGTATCGGGTTTTATGGGAGAGCTGCGTGAACGCCTTCATGGACCAGCGCAAGCTGGCCTATCTGAATACAGAAGGCCGCGACAAGCCCCTGCGGTCCCCGCTGTCCGATGAGCTTATCAACACAGCACGCGCCTATCGTCTAGGCCGACTTCGCCAGGGACTGGTGGCGCAGGACTGCGCCGCGCTCCTGCTCTATGATCCGTGCAACATTCGTTATGCCTTTGACTGTTCCAACATGCAGGTTTGGACACTGCACAACCCGATGCGCTATGCGCTGATATTCGCCGAAGGACCGGCGATCATGTTTGAGTTCAAGGGCTGTCTGCATCTGAATGACGGGCTTCCCGGCATTGATGAACTGCGCATGGCAACCACCTGGATGTATATGGGCTCTGGTGACAAAGCCCCCGCAGCGATGGAGATCTGGGCAGATGAAATCGCCGACCTGATGAAAATCCATTCCCCCGGCAATTCGCGCATCGCCTGTGACAAGCTCGATGGTGTTGGCGTGGCAGCGCTGCAATCCCGTGGCCTGACCTATGTGGAAGGCACGCAAATCACCGAACGCGCCCGATCGATAAAAAGCGCCGAAGAGCTTGAGATGATGAAGTGGACCATTCGGGTGTGTGAGGCCGGCATGGCGCGCATTTACGAACATTCCCTGCCCGGCACAACCGAGCAGGAATTGTGGGGCCATCTGCATTTTGAAAATGCCCGCTCCGGCGGCGACTGGCTGGAAACCAAGCTGCTGACTTGCGGTCCTCGTACCAATCCCTGGTATCAGGAATGCTCGGACCGTCCGTGCCAGGCCGGCGAAATGATTTCCTTTGATACCGACATGATTGGCCCCTACGGCTATTGCGCCGATATCTCCCGCACCTGGACCTGCGGATATGAGCCGATGAGCGATGTTCAGCGCCGTCTTTACAGCACGGCCATTGAACAGATCGACCATAATCTCAACCTGCTGAAACCCGGGCTGGGATTTGCCGAATTCAACCAAAAAAGCTGGCGCATTCCCGAGCGCCACATCCCCTACCGCTATTCTCTGGCGGTTCATGGTGTCGGCATGGCCGATGAATGGCCGGTCATCCCGCTGCATGTGGATTTTGATGATCTGGCCATGTCTGGCGAATTCGAGCCCGGCATGGTGGTTTGTGTGGAAAGCCTGATGGCCCAGGACGGCAGCGAAAGCATCAAGCTGGAAACCCAGGTTGTGATCACCGAGACCGGCTACGAACGGCTCGACACGTTCCCCTTTGAAGACGTTTAGAGGCCACGGCAAACTCACCACAGGCCCGGCATGGAAGGAAATATTGTAGAAATAATACCTGAATTGTGTTTAAGCTGGCATCAGATCGGGAGGGCGGGAAGACAATGTCAATTGATGAAGAAGCGTCCGCATTGCGTCGGGTACCACCGTTTCAACCGGTGTCCGCCAGCCGTCTGAAATTGCTGGCCTTCGCCAGTGAGGTTATTTCCGAACCAGCCGGCACGACGATTATCCGGCAGGATCAGCATGGCGAAATTTCCTTCATCCTGCTTGACGGCACCGTCACGGTCGAGATTTTCAAGGACGAGAAAAATCAATTTACCGGCGAGATGGAACCCTTTGCGTTCTTTGGAGAGATAGCGGTCATTCGCAATTCGCCCCGCGCCGCCACCATAATTGCCAAGACCGACATCACTTTGCTGAAAATCTCCAAGATTGCTCTCAACAACCTGATGGACATGGAACCAGGGTTGGCGGAACGCATTGACGAACACATAGAATCCCGCGGCTATCACTTGTGACATGAAACACCCTTTGGGTGTTTGTTTTGCGCTCACGCTGTCGGGCTCCGGCACTAACGTGCCTATGCCCTTCGCTCCGCGGGGGCGGTCTTTCGACCGGGCGGCTCTTCGCCGCCTGATATGGTGAATTCTGAATTAGGCGGGACCATTGTTGGGGCATTGTGTGGGATTGGGTTCTGGGTTCGAGTTTGGGTTTATTTTGCGCTCACGCTGTCGGGCTCCGGCACTAACGTGCCTATGCCCTTCGCTCCGCGGGGGCGCGCCATCAGGCGCGGGCGGCTCTTCGCCGCCCATACGGCACCATCGGTTTTCGCCGCGCGTCGCCGCCACGCGCCCTAGCTCTGGGCCCTCCGTATCAAGACACCGAAGAGGTGTCCGGGGCGGTCAG
>JAALLE010000146.1 GCA_011087605.1 Hyphomicrobiales bacterium | reverse complement strand
CGTCTGATGGGCCGTCTATAAAAGCATCAGGTTGGGGTAGCTGGGTAGTTACGTAAAAATTTTTATTGGATCGGAAAATCAACTGTTTTCCCTGTCCGGTTCGTCCGTTGTTGTTGCTCCATATCGTGACAGTGATCAGCGGATTATTGGAGCGGTTGGCGTCATTGGGCCCACCCGGCTGAATTATGCACGCATTGTGCCAATGGTTGACTATACCGCCCAGGTTGTTGGTCGCCTATTGTCCTGAATATTGGACAGGGTAGGAAATTTCGGTGCCATTTGGTCGGTTTTCCTTGATTTTTGTCACACTAAGCCCGATATGCGGGGCTGCAATTCGCATTAAAGAATTTGAGGAAAGTCATGCCGAACAACCGTCGTCCGGAAGATGAATTTTTCGATGATATCGAGACAGAAGAAGCTTTGAAGGAAGAACGCGAGCAAGCCGAGCTTGATGCTGCTGAGACGGAAGTTGATTCAACGGCCGACTCAAACGACCCGGCGCAAATTCTTTCAGTTCTCGACAAGCTCAAGTCTGAAAATGAGGAAATGAAGGATCGTACTTTGCGCACCATCGCCGAGATGGACAATTTGCGCAAAAGGACGGCCCGGGAAATCACCGATGCCCGTTCCTATGCGGTGGCTAATTTTGCCCGCGATTTGTTGGGTGTCGGGGATAATCTTCAACGCGCCATTCAGGCTGTCCCGGTTGAAAAACGTGAATCCGGATCCGAGGAATTTAAGGCCCTGATTGAGGGAGTTGAATTGACCGAGCGGGAATTGCTGAAGGCGCTGACCAATGCCGGGGTCAACAAATTTAACCCCGAAGGCGAGAAATTCGACCCGAATTTTCATCAGGCGATGTTTGAATTGCCAGATCCAAATGTGCCCAACAATTCCGTCGCTCAGGTGGTTCAGGAAGGTTACAAGATTGGCGACCGAGTTTTGCGCCCCGCGATGGTCGGTGTTGCCAAGGGCGGTCCGAAATTTGAAGATGTGGTCAATCCGGATCAGGATTCAGCAGAAGAAGCTGACACGATTGACGAATAACAACTTACCGATACATCACATCTAGTGGGCCTCATCCCAGTTGCTGGCGGCGCGGGCGTCGACCTGAAGCGGCACGCTCAAACTAAGCGCTGGCATGGTTGCCTTTTCCATGACCGAAACAACGGTCTCGATTGTGGCGTCAACCTCGCCTTCAGGCGCTTCGAAAATCAGTTCATCATGAACTTGCAGCAGCATTTTGGCACTCAGACCTGCTGCTGAAAGAGCTGGTTCCATATTGATCATGGCCCGACGAATAATGTCCGCTGCACTGCCCTGAATCGGTGCATTGATGGCAGCGCGCTCGTTGAATGCCCGCATCTGCGGGTTGGGCGACTTGATTTCCGGATAATGAGCCTTGCGTCCGAATATGGTCTCCACATAGCCATGTTCACGGGCATAGGTCTTGGTAGCTTCCATGTAATCGCGAATGCCGGGGAAGCGCTCAAAATACATTTTGATGTAATCTGAAGCTTCGCCGCGGCTGATGCCGAGATTGTTGGCCAGTCCAAAGGCGGAAATACCGTATATGATGCCAAAATTAATCGCTTTGGCCTGACGGCGGATCATCGGATCCATGTCTTTGACCGGCGTGTCAAACATTTCGCTGGCGGTCATTGCATGAATGTCGATGCCGTCGGCGAATGCCTGCTTGAGCTGCGGAATGTCGGCCACATGCGCCAGTACCCGCAATTCGATCTGACTATAATCGGCACTGAGCAGCAGGTTTCCCGCTTCTGCTACAAAGGCGGTACGAATTTTGCGGCCTTCTTCCGTGCGTACAGGAATGTTTTGAAGATTGGGATCCGATGAAGACAGTCGCCCGGTCGATGTCGATGCCATTGCATAGGATGTATGCACCCGCTTGGTCTCGGGATTGATGAATTCGGGCAGCGCGTCCGTATAGGTGGATTTCAATTTACTCAACTGGCGCCAATCAACGATCTTGCGCGGCAGTTCGTGTCCTTCCGCCGCCAGGTCTTCCAACACCTGAGCTCCAGTTGCCCATTGGCCGGATTTGGTTTTTTTACCACCCGGCAATTCCATTTCGCCAAACAGGATTTCCCCCAATTGCTTGGGCGAGCCGACATTGAACTTGTGCCCTGCGAGCTTGTAAATTTCATCCTCAAGACCAGCAGCTTTCTGGGCAAGTTCACCAGACAAGCGGGACAGAATTTGCCGGTCGACGGAAATGCCACGGGCTTCCATCCGGCAAATGACGTCCACAAGGGGACGCTCAAGCCGTTCATAGACGACCGCCATCCCCTCAGCGACCATGCGTGGTTTGAGAATATGCCAAAGGCGCAAGGTGACGTCGGCGTCTTCGGCTGCATATTCCGTTGCCTTGTCGATTGGCACCTTGTCAAAGGTGATCATCGACTTGCCGGAACCGGCAATTTCCTTGAACGGGATTGGCGTGTGTCCCAGCAGATTTTGCGACAGGGCATCCATGCCATGCTTGGATCGCCCGGCGTCAACGACGTAGGACAACAGCATAGTATCGTCAAAAGGACCAACCTCGATGCCATAGCGTGATAGCACCAGCAGGTCATATTTCATGTTCTGGGCAATTTTCAGCACAGAGGGAGATTCAAGCAATGGCTTTAACAGGTCGAGCGCTTCACGGCGCGAAATCTGATCCGGGTCGAGCCCCTCGCTGAACATGTCATCGGCATCACTTGAGCCGTTTTTGGCGTGCAGCAGCGGAATATAACATGCCTTGCCGGGGTGAGTTGCCAGAGAAACTCCGACCAACTCACATTGCATGGCATCAACAGATGTGGTTTCCGTGTCTACGGCAACGACGCCAAGATCGAAAGCTTCCGCTATCCAACTATTGAGTGTTTCGACATCTCGTACGGTTTGATATGCGGCCGGGTCTATCTTGGCGGACAATGATGCTTCGGTGATAGAGGCGGCTAATGCATCGGGGGTGTAACGCGGTCCGTCACCTGGAACGGCAGCGTCAGCCATGGGATCATCGGCAGCATCGCCGTCGCCGTCGAGGTCCGGTCCACGCATGTCGTAGCCATCGACCTTGACCACATCCGCATCGATTATTGCTGCATCAGCATCGGTTTCGGCTGCGACGCGTCGGGTCAGGGTGTTAAGTTCCAGCCCCTTGAGGAAGGCAATCAGCTTGGGGCCATCAACCGGGTGCAGGACGAAGTCTTCCAAAGACACATCCAGAGGGGTGTTTTCATCCAGTGTTACCAGTTTTTTGGAGATTCGAGCCTGGTCAGCAAATTCGATCAGGTTTTCACGTCGCTTGTTCTGTTTGATTTCTGCGGCCCGCTCCAACAATACTTCCAGCGTTTCGTATTCCTCCAGCAATTGGGCAGCGGTTTTGGGACCGATGCCGGGCACGCCAGGCACATTGTCAGTTGAATCGCCAGCCAGCGCCTGCAGGTCGATCATTTTTTCCGGTCCAACACCGAATTTTTCAACCACTTCGGCAGGGCCAACGCGGCGATCTTTCATGGTGTTGTACATTTCAACCTGCGGACCGACGAGCTGCATCAGGTCTTTGTCAGATGAAACAATGGTGACGTCCGCACCCGCTTCGCGGGCTTGCTTTGCATAAGTGGCGATCAGATCGTCGGCTTCAAAGCCCTGTTTTTCAATGCAAGGAAGGTTGAAGGCCAGGGTGGCGGAGCGGATCAGTCCGAATTGCGGGCGCAGGTCTTCAGGTGGAGCATCCCGGTTGGCTTTGTATTCAGGATAAATTTCATTGCGGAATGTCGTTGATGAATGATCGAAAATCACCGCAAAATGGGTTGGTACGACGCCGATGGCGGTGTCGCGGGCTTCCTGCAGCAGTTTCCACAACATGTTGCAAAATCCGGATACGGCACCGATAGGCAATCCATCGGATTTTCGGGTCAGAGGGGGTAATGCGTGATAGGCACGAAAAATATAGGCCGATCCGTCGATCAGATAGAGATGATCACCCTGTTTCATGATGTTTCCGCACGCTGGCACAATGATTGTTTCAACGATGGGCAAGGCGGCGGCCGATTGCAAGATCCGCTCACGATACGCTCACATTTTTGTAATGATTAAGACACCGTGTTTATCTTGAAATTGTCATGTTTCGTCACCATCTTTGAATCACGCTGGTGACGCACCAGTTTGTAGGTTGGTAATCTCCCCAATTATCTGCCTGCGGCCGAAAACGCCCGTTTTTCCCCTCTCCTGAGGTGGTTTTGGCAAAGCGTCCTGGCCCCTGAACCCCATTTGATAAAGTGGTCTTCAGGGGCCTTTTTTTGTGTTCAAATATGGTGCAAGTCTGGTTGACGAAACAACCATGCGGGAATCCTAAAATGAGCGACCTGGAAAACACCCTTCAGCAAGTAGACAACAATCTGGATGCTTCTCTCGACCGGCTGTTTGAACTTCTGAGAATTGAAAGCATATCTACTGACCCTGCCTACAAGGATGAATGTCGCAAGGCCGGGCAGTATCTGGTCGACGCCCTCAATGAGATCGGGTTTGTCGCCAGTCTGCGCGACACACCGGGCCATCCGATGGTGGTCGCCCATCATGACGGGCCCGAAGGCACTCCACATGTTTTGTTTTATGGACATTATGATGTGCAACCGGTTGATCCCATTGATTTGTGGGATACCGATCCGTTTGAGCCAACAATGAAGGAAGTAGACGGAGCTAAAAGGTTTTATTGTCGGGGCTCGTCTGACGATAAAGGTCAGCTGATGACCTTTGTGGAGGCCTGCAGGGCCTGGAAAGATGCAACAGGCGCTTTGCCCTGCAAGGTATCGATCCTTTTTGAGGGCGAAGAAGAATCAGGTTCGCCGTCCCTCGATGATTTTTTGGAAAGCGCGACTGAAGAGTTGAGTTGTGATCTTGCACTGGTTTGTGACACCAGCATGTGGGATGCAGATACGCCCGCAATAACAACGGCTTTGCGCGGCATGGCATCCGATGAGGTGACGATCCATGCCGCCAGTCGGGATCTGCATTCGGGCTATTATGGCGGTGCAGCTCAAAACCCGATCCACATTCTGTCAAAAATATTGGCTGATCTGCACGACGAGTCGGGGACAGTTACGCTAGAGAATTTTTATGACGGTGTTGAAGAAACACCCGACCACATCAAGCAAATGTGGGAAGGGTTGGGTTTTTCAGCCGAAGATTTCCTTGGTTCCATTGGCCTGTCCATGCCGTCAGGCGAAGCCAACCGGTCGGTGCTGGAACAGACGTGGGCTCGGCCCACTGCCGAAGTAAACGGCATTACCGGCGGCTATACCGGAGATGGATTCAAGACGGTGATTGCTGCACAAGCCTCAGCCAAGGTTTCGTTCCGTCTGGTCGGCAATCAGGATCCCGAAAAAGTGGCGCAGGCCTTTCGAAAACACGTCAATGAACGCCTGCCAGAAGATTGCACCGCAACGTTTATCAGGCATGGAAACAGCCCGGCCACCCAATTGGACTACAATTTGCCGGAACTGAAAAAGGCCGCGGGAGCCCTTTCCGAAGAATGGGGCAAGGATGCTGCAATTATTGCAGGAGGCGGGTCGATTCCGATTGTTGGTAATTTTAAGCGCCAGCTTGGCATGGATTCACTGCTGATCGGTTATGCGCTTTCAGACGATGCAATCCATTCGCCGAACGAAAAATACGAACTGAAAAGCTATCACAAAGGTACCAGATCCTGGGCCAGAGTTCTCGCGGCTCTGGCGAACTGATTTCAGCTCGTCTGTTTATTCGGCTGGTTGTATCGACGCTTGCTGTGCAGCAGGTTTGCTGGCCAATATTGCCCATGCTGGGCGATAAAAGAGGAAGTGTCCAAACCCGATGCGGCGGATAAGTGCAAGTCCGATCAGCGGTGTTACCACTGCAAAAGCGGTGCTGACAGCGGCCATGGTTCCAACATCCAGTTGTGGCCACACCTTGGCGAATGCCAGGCGGGCAACCACCATGGGAATAAAAAACGCCAGATAGACAACGATTGAATGGGCGCCCAGATAATTGAGGGCTTTTCCAGCCGCCAGCCGAGCTATCAGGCTTGCTATTGTGACAATGGCAATTGCTCCTGCTCCACCCAAGACCAGTGATACTATCGGCAGTTTGGCGAAGTCCAGATAGACCAGACCAAGGTTGATCAAAAACCACGATCCAAGGCCGATGACGGCCACGGCAATATGGTCTCGTGTCCACTCAGCTAGCGCAAACAGCCAGGGCGCAAACAGATAGCCGGCTAGAAAATAGACGAAGAAGCTGCAGAACTCGTCGACCAACACCCAATGACTATCAACACTGATAACACCAAGTTGGCTGGCGATTTGTGGCCAAAAGTTTGATGTACTGATTGGCAGTACCTGCAACATGATGGCAATAGCAAACAGAGCCCATGGCGTGGTGCGAAACAGTTTTGTGACAACGAAAAACACCGGCAGCATGTAGATAAACCACAATGTACCGAACGGCTGGATCAACGAAACCAGGCCGGTGCGGGCGATATCCATGATTGTGTAGCCGTCGGCAATCTTAAATGGTGCTTTTACTGCCAGCTGTATGACCAGCCACAGAAGATAAAAATAGGTAACTACTCAGCTACCCTATTTCTGCTGCCATTAGGTGCGACAAT
>JAALLE010000040.1 GCA_011087605.1 Hyphomicrobiales bacterium | reverse complement strand
ATCAAATTGTCGCACCTAATGGCAGCAGAAATAGGGTAGCTGAGTAGTTACGTTTATCTATCAATATTCGTGGGCCTGCCTGCAATTGCTCAGGAGGCGGTTTATCTCATTCGTCACGCTGAGAAAGAACTCAGCGGGAACGATCCTTCGATAACAGAACAAGGCAGGGCAAGGGCGCGGGCTTGGGCCGAAGTGCTTCAATATGTGGGGTTGGATATCGTATTCACATCAGACGCAAAACGTACCCAACAGACCGGACAGATCATCGCTGACAAATTGGGATTGTCTCTAAATTCGGTAAACCGTACCGACACGGCTGACCTGACTGATACGCTCAGCTTCGACCATGAAGAAGACGTGGTGCTGGTCGTAGGTCACGCAGAGACAATCCCCGGGATAATACAGAACCTTGGGGTCTCTGGAAGTATTGAGGTCAGCCAATCCGATTTCGCCAACCTGTTCGTGCTGTTGAAACCGGGCTCTGAAGAGGCCCGCATGATCAGATTGCGAATGCCTTGACGAGATGCTGAGATCCGGAGGGTCAGCCGTATATGTCCCTGCAATGTGGATTGTCGTGACTTAGCCCCGGTCAATCACAGACTGGCCTTCTCTATCGACGCGCCTGACAATTTCTGATCCTGATTATCTGATCCGCATTAGAGCCGGTGCAGTACCTCCAGTATCTCGGCCGCTTCCTTCAAATTCGGCTCCAACTGGGGAACCCTGACTTCTTCATATTCAAACTATTGAATATTTATGATTTATTGTGTAAATGAATATCGACAGATTAACAATCATCAGCCCGATCCGAACCAATGCTTGAAATTATGCATCATGAGAGTTGGAAAGGAATAGCGATGAGCTGCCCTGTCGACCGAGCCAGAGCCCATACTGCCGTCTCTTCAAGTAAACATGCGAACCGGCGAAGTTCCGTCCGATGAGACAGGTTGTCCAGTCTTGCAGGTCCCTGCCAACGTCATTTGACGGATCAAAAATCTAAATTAATCAAACACTGGAACCGCTATCATGAACATACAAAAACTGGATGAAGATCTGTTTGTCGCACCTCAAATCAAGGTCCAAGACATCGCAGTTCTCAAGGCACTCGGAATTTCTTCCATCATCGTCGCCCGGCCAGAAAGGGAAACTCCAGATCAGCCACCGATTGAACAAATTAAGAAGGCTGCTGATGCTATGGGCATTGTTGTCGATCAAATACCCATTTTGCCCAATCAGATTACAGACGAGCAAACAGCCGCATTTAGCAAACATCTTAACAAGCAAGAGGGATCGATTCTGGCTTACTGTCGTAGTGGAAAGCGAGCCTGCATTTTGTGGGCACTCCACTCAGCAAGCCAGGGGCGGTCCGTAGATGACATCCTCGATGCAACCCAATCCGTTGGGCATGAGCTTTCCGCCCTGAGACCAAGACTGGAATCTTTGGCAACTGATCCAATCGTCTAGCGCCGTTCCCGGTTAAACGGAACGATTCCGAAGCAGCGCTATTGCGGCGAGACCAGGCAGATTTCAGGTACCGGTCGATCAACATTTCGACAAAACATTCAAACATCTTGTTTTTTGATATGTATCAAGGGATCATCGAGTAACAGGGCGTATCCTGTTCATACTAGGACTCAAACAGGAGGAACCACCATGGCCACCTTGAGAACCCGACTAGTCGCGGCTACTGCAATTGGAGTTGCATCCGCGTTCACAACCACAGCAACAATAACAACTGCAAACGCTTCGGACGTCACCGAATATGTTGTCACCGCAGATTTTGACGACGTCAGACAAGACCTGAGTGATGCAGTAATCAATCGAGGCTACAAGATCGACTATGAAGCCTATATAGGTGAGATGCTTGCCAGGACGTCACAGGACGTGGGCGGCAAGAAGGAGATCTACAAAAAGGCTGAGTTGGTCCAGTTTTGTTCCGCAGTTCTGTCACGCAAAGCGATGGAAGCTGGCCCCGCAAACATCGCTTTTTGTCCCTATGTTCTGTTTGTCTATGAGCGCTCCGATGAAGAGGGCAAGATACGGGTTGGATTCCGAAGGCTCGACGAGCAGGGGTCGGATGCGTCGAAACAAGCATTAGCTGCGGTCAACGCACTACTTGATGAAATTGTTCTGGAAGCAGCCGACCAATAAGTTTCATTGCTCGGCTGACATTTGTCCCGGAACCACAATCACTAAAGACAGGGCCGGCCTAAGTCGTTTTCTTGGCAGTGACCTTGTCTACTTCCCCTTCTGGGCAACAGAAATGTTCATACAGTGTTTCGATTACAGCGACGGCGCGATTGCTCGAAATGGAGTAATAAATCAACCGCTTATCACGCCGCGAGCTAACCAACCTTTGTCGTCTCAATATCGCCAGATGCTGAGACAAAGCTGATTGACTGATATCGATAATCTGTTCGAGTTCCGTGACGGAGTGTTCTCGTTCAACCAAATGACACATTATCATCAGTCTGGAAGGATTGGACATCGCCGCAAGCAGTTGAGTCGCAGCTGAGGCGTTGCGCAGGAGATCTTCGGTAACTTTCTTTTCTCGGCCCACTTGATAGGTGTCTTACTGCGTCAGCTTTATCCGCAACCTGCAAAGCCGTCGGCATCCATTTTAGCTTCGTAAGGAGCAGCGACAGAATCTCCGGTCGTCAGACCAGGCTTCACCGAGTCCCAGTCTTCCGGTTCAATAATGACCATCCAACCGTCATTGTAAGGATCATCATTGGCCATATCCGGCTTATCGACCAGCGCCTCATTGACTTCAACAACCGCCCCGCCGGCAGCTGATTTGGCTGGGCCGACCCATTTTCCCGACTCCACAGTCGCGCAGGACTTTCCAGCTCGGACCGAACGACCGACTTTCTTTGGAGTAAATGCAACCAACTGACCGGCCATGGCCGTGGCAATTGCGGTCATGCCAAGCTTAACCTTTCCATCTCCGGTTTCCTTGAACCAGATGTGGTTTTCGACGTCATACAACAAATCGTCCGGAAGGTGACATCCGCGTACGTCAGGCATGATTGTGCTCCTGTAGTTCATTCAGATCGCTGTCTCCCTCGTTCCGCAGCGGACGGGAGGCACAACAAAATTCTCCAAGTTTTTCAACCTGCATCTTGCCACTAACAAACAATAAAAGATGGTTGGCGACAAGTCCCATCATCTGGAGTCTCTTGGCGATTTCAGGATGGCCTGGTTCCATCTGAATCAGGTTGAAATGATAAGCAACCTCGCGGCAAGTTTCGCGGCAAGCGTTAAAACTTGGCTCGCCCTTCGAGCCTTGGCGATGCAGGGCCAACAGCCGAAATCCCTCCGTTTCCCTGGTGGTCGGTTCCATCTGGCGGCTTTCGGCCCAGTTTTCAAGAACCGTTTCGGAAATCGCAAGAATTTCCGTAGCGCCCTTGCTCGCCGACGCCTCTGTGGCAGCAATATCCAGTCTTTCTGAAAGGGTTGAAAAAGGAATCATGTCAGACCCTTTTCTTTCAGGAACTCCATCGAATGGGATACATTTTCATGCACTCCCACCTGTTTGGCGTTCAAACCGAGAGCCACACCAAGCAATTGCGTGAAGTACAAAATCTTGACGTTGGTCTTCTCACCATATTTCTTCTCGGCACGGATTTGATGCATTTCCAGACCGCTGTGACAGGTCGGACATTCGGTCGCGATGACTTCCGCACCGCTGGCTTCCGCCGCTTTCAGAATATTGAGGACCAGTTTTGTTGACGTGTCGGAGTCCGACAATGTATGGGCCCCGCCGCAGCAAGCTGTCTTGAGAGGAAAGTCAACGTTTTCGGCACCTGCGGCTTCAAGAAGATCGTCCATAAAATGCGGCTCCAACGTAGACTCGCTTCCAGGACCTTGATCTTTTTCAGGAAAAATGTGTCGTGGCCTTGTGTACATACAGCCATAATAGTTGGCGATCTTCATGCCGTTCAGATTGTTTTTGACACGCTCCTTGAGCCCCTCTTCACCGATCGCATCCTTGATCCAGTCAAGCGCGTGGATGGTTTCCACCTCACCGGCCTCATAGGTTTTGTGACCAGCCTTTTTAGAAATCCGTTCAACGACCTCCTTCGACTTCTCGTCCTTTTCCAGATCGTATTCGGCCTTTTTGAGATTGTGATAACAACCGTTGCACGGCGCCATAACCACGTCGTGACCCATTTCATTGGCAGCGATGGAAAGTACCCGGGAGGAAAGGTAGGTCTGGATCTTGGGGTCGATGTTTTTGACCTCCATGGCACCGCAGCAGTTCCAGTTCTTCACTTCGTCCAGTTCAAGCCCGAGCGCCTTGCCAACCTGTTTGGTCGACCGGTTATAGGCATGGCCGGTGCCTTCAAGGGCACAGCCAGGATAATAAGCGACCTTTTTGTATTTTTCGTTTTTCTCAGACATCCCAAAAATTCCTAACTATTGGCCTTGGATTCCAGCGATTCGGTTTCCTGCTTCGCCATTTCCACTAATTCGGTAAGGCCAAGTGCTTCTCTTTGTTCCTCTTGCTTTTCTTCAGCATATTCACTGATCGCGGCGCCAGCAGCGGCCCAGTTGCGGGTTTTTGGTCGCAAAACATTTGCCAAGCCCATCGATATGAGCAACTTGACCGGCAGATTGCTGATCAGATTTTTAACCATCTGAATCATCCAGTCCTGGGTCAGGCTCTGTCCTGTACGCTTGAAAAAGTTTCGGATCGTCCGTCCTTCTTCAATCTTGCCGGTTTCAATTATCTGCTCGGCAAACACTTCATCGAAATGCATTGATGGTGACTTCTCGGTGTGACCCTTCAGTTCAAGCCAGTGGGAAGTCGCTTTCATGACGCCTTCCGGGAACACGTCGCGCGGACAGGCATAAGTGCATTTGTTGCACGATACGCACTGCCAGATAATGTCCTTGTCGCGCAGTAACTCGCTCTCCATGCCCATGCGGATCAGATAGATCCAATAGCGCGGATTAAATTCCGGATTGATGGCGTTTACCGTGCAGGAATTGGTGCAAGAGCCGCATTGCCAGCAGCGGTGAATGAACTCACCGCCCGGAAGCGCTGCAATTTCCTCTTCCATTTCTTCGTTATAGTCGGTGACGACCCGCGATTCGATGAATGTGCTCCAGTGACCTGATACATCAATTCCGTCGATGACGAGATTGTCCTTCGTTTTGATGTTTTCCGGTCGGATCAGGTGCTCTTCGTGAATCGGCATGAAGCGGTCTTTCTAATTAAGCAGTCTGGTGTCATCGAGGACAAAGGATTCCCCGTCGATGGATTTCAGGCGCGTTCTTGAAGATCCGTTCTTAACGCCATCCAGGCCGAGTATCCGCCTTGTATGTTCCATGGGATCGGCTTCGGATGTGAAATCGGCTTTCAGATAGCTGCCTCCCTGGGCATTGATGTAATCGGAATAGATTCGCGCGCATAGCAGATCGACATATTCAAGCACGTTTTGGAAAATGCCGTTGCTCGTCAGGAATTGCGAAAGTTCTTCACGCAAAACCACATAGGTTTCGTATTGATCGGGCACCGGAATTGTCATGTGATCGACGTTGTCGCCATGCCATATCTCGCGAACAACTCCGGTATTTGAGCCCGCGTCCCACACCCAGCGCCCCATCAATGGATAGCGTTCCGGGTCTGTACCATGGAGTATTTCGGCGGCGAAATCACGCACCCAGCGATGGTGTCTGTCGCTTGGAAAGTTGTCACAAAACGCCTTCCATCGCCTGTCTGTGGTTGACGTGTCGGATGCCCCGTCCAGCAGCAGCACCAGGGCGGACCTGATGCGGGTCAATCCGTCACTATCCAGATAGGGAGCAATCCGTCGCCTGACGGTCGACATGAATGTGCAAAGACCCATCAATGCTTCCAGATCCAGATCTTGCACCTTGTTGTCAGCCAATGCGTCTTTGAACAAGGTGGACTTCAGCGACACTGCCTGGGCAAATCTTTCAATGCCGCCAAACTCATCGCAGGTCGTGATCAGCGACTGGAAGGCATTACTCAGCACCGAACCGCTGAGTTCCAGCTGCACCCTTTCCGGGACATCGGTATTTCCACCAAACCTTTTGAGGAGTGTCGCCACGTCAATGCCTATTCAGCTGCCACAATTGAAGAATCGTTAGCGAAGGCATAGGCGCTCATTGCCGCGCCATGGGCCTGGGCAATCGAATCATCTATGGTTTCTGGCCCGGTCGCCGAACCCGCAACGTAAACACCGGGCCGCGAAGTCGCGCCGAGGTCTCCATATGTATTGCCTTTGCCGATAAATCCGTGGGGTTCAAGGTCAACATTAAATAACTCCGACAACAGCAGATTATCTACGTTGGGGTCCATGCCAATGGCATGGACAACCATGTCGAACGGAATGGTGATCGGTCGTTTGACGAGGGTATCCTCGCCCTTGACGATGACCTTTTCGCCATCCGAGGTTACTTCCGCGATACGCGCCTTGATATATTTGACCTTGAATTCTTCCTGGCTGCGCCAGTAGTAACCGGTCTCATAGAGACCATAGGTACGGATATCCATATAGTAGATGTAGACATGGCAATCCGGCAATTCTTCGCGGATCTCCATCGCCAGATTGGCGGATACGGTGCAACAGATTTTTGAGCACCATTCTCGACCAATCTGCCGGTCACGCGACCCGACGCACAACAGAATTGCAACGCGCTTTGGCGTGCGGCCATCCGATGGGCAACGAACTCCCTGGCCAGAGGAGATCATCTGTTCAACCTGGGTTGTCGTCACCACATCGTCATAGGTGCCAAATCCCCATTCGGGCTTGTTGACCGAATCGAAATGAGTGAAGCCGGTGCACAGAATGGCCGAAGCAGCTTCGACCGGCTTTCCATCAGAAAGCTCCGCCTTGAAGTTTCCCGGCTCGCCGGTGAAACTCTGAACCTTGGTCCCGGTTTTGACGGTAATCAGCTTGTTGTTTTTAACCCGCTCCACCATGCCGCCAATGGCATCCTTGGCCCATTCTCCCGTCGGCACCAATTTTGCATATCCTGAAAGGATGGGTGCTCCCCCAAGGATATCTTCCTTTTCAACCAGGATGCTCTTTTGGCCAATTGCGGCCAGCGAATGAGCTGCGGCAAGGCCGGCAGGCCCACCGCCAACGATCAGTATGGGTTTCGTCATGTACGGTTCTCTATTTTCTTAAAGCCTGGTCCTGAAGTGATCATTCTGCGCGGATCGTAGAGGTTCTCCTGTTTTCCTGCTTCAACCACTTTGAGATATTCTTCGAATTCAGCCTTTTTTGATTGCCAATCGATACCCATCTTTTCCATCAGAGTTTCAGTTGACGAGGCGTGCCAGTGGGACTGCACAATCTTGTAAGGGTGGGCCCCGCAGGCAAGTGCCGCAAACTGGCAGTCCGCCAGCACCGGCAAGTCGACTTCCTTGCCCTCTGCCTTGCCAATCCACTGGTTCTTGTCGAGCGTTGTGATACAGCCGGTGTCATGGCCGATCATCACATCGGACTGCGCCTCCTCGATCGCGACCCGAATTTTGCGATCGATAGCGAAGGAGCGGGTAAATTCACGCTCGGAAATAATGTGTCTGAATCCAAATCCGCAGCAATCATACCAGGTGGAATAGTCGATCACCTGCGTTCCGAGCGCTTCCATGATGCCCGTCGATACGGCCACCCGATTGCCTTCCAGAATATTGTCATCATAGATCGCATCCTGTGGCACCATTTTGTAAACGTGGCAGGCCGGATGAATTGTTGAGTGGATGTTCGAACAGTCGATTTCCTGACGGTTGGCGATCCGGTCGCGCATCACATGCACCCACTCTGAATAGTGCACGACTTCCTCGGGGATAAGCAGTTTGCCATCGACAAGCCGATCCAGCTTGCCGAGGATCTTCTTCACTCTCTCGCGCAGTTCAGCCGAGTGCAGCAGGTATCCACGCACCTCCTTGTAATTGCCGAACGATGTTCCGCAATGTACCAGCGGATAATAATATCCCTCCGGAAGGCCTTCCGCTTTGGCGGCCACATAGGCTTGATGAAAGTTGCGCAAGAAAACCGCAGCAAGAGATTCCAGATTGCCAATACCCGATCCATGATAGTTCCAGGCCGTGCAAGAAGTCTGGTCGGTTTCGTCGAGATATTTTATGTCGAGCTCATTCATCAACCACAGCAATGATGCCGGGTAGCCGGGAATATTGCCGCATTGGCCGCAGGACTTGTGGTGCCAAAGCTGTGTGGTGGGAATACGCTTGGTCCAGCCGTAGAGTGTTTTCACATCCACCGGCGCATGCTCTTCCGAAACCCGGTGGACAACGATTTCCCCCTCTTTCTCCAGCTGCCACATGACATCGCGCACATCTTCCACGCGGTCCTTGTTGGTTAGCATTGACCGCTTGTCGATCTTTTGTTCTACCCAGGATGTCGCAACCGTCGCGTCTTCGCTGGACAATTTTGAGTCACGCCATTCCGAACCATGACCGGTGAAACGCTCGCCACCGTTATTTTTGCTGGTGTTGGTCATTTAATCCTCCAAATAGTCCGTGATTTATTCGTCATCCTCGTCTTCCTCTTCCTCGAGAAAGTCTTCCCAGTCTTCACGCTTTTCTTCCATGATATCTGTGATGACATCGAACAGGTTCTCATCGATCGTCTCCAACTGGTGGAGCACACCGGTCATTTCCCAGATGGTGTACAATTCGACGGAGGTCTTTAAGTTTACTTCCCAGGCTGTAGCCGTTGTATTCAGCGTTGGCATTGGGATGGCCTTTCGCAGAATCTTCAGCGGCGCATCGACCTTGCAGATATTCGGTCCCCAATCAGCAAAATGATCCGGGTTGATCATATCGGGCGCCAATTGGTTGCCCGTAGAAATCAGTTTCAGCATAACGCGGGAAAATGGACGCAGCACATTTTTCGCGGATTCCATACCATGCTTGATGGCAGTTTCGCGCATCAACATAATCAGGCCGCCCGGAGAATTTCCGAAAGGACAGCGAGCCGCGCAGGTGTAGCACTGAGCACAAGCCCAAATTTTTTCCTGCATCGCATCGTAGATACCGTCGAGATTTTCTGTCCAAAGCAGTTGCACAATTTCTCGCGGTGAAAAATCGTAGTAATGGGCCGCCGGGCATGTAGCGGTACAGATGCCGCAATTGAGGCAACCGTTTAACTCGTGGTCGTAGCGCAAATCTGACTGAATATCGGCAAAGATCTCTTCCAGTTCATTACGGTCAACTGGAGTTTCGCCGGAGACAGGATCGCCGATGAACGTCTCTACTCTTGTGGCACCTGATGCGGACATCAGTTTCTCTCCCGCCTTAATATGTCAGGACCTTGCAGTCCTCTTCCATGATTTCTTCAATCAGGTGGGCGCCCCCGACAATGCCTTCACATTCCGGGATCAGATCTTCCTTAGTCATGTCAAAAAGATCGAGATTGGGGGAACAACAGTAAAATTTCACCCCCGCACCATGAGCGTCCTTGATGAAATCATAGACCGATTTGGGCGAGCCTTCTTTGACAACAAGTTCCTGAGCAACGCCTTTTCGCATCAGCCTGCCGGAAGTTGCCGTGCAGATGACATCAACCTCATATTCCATAGCTGCCGCAACCGTTGCCTGAAAGATCGGCGCACCCAGTTCTTCACCATTGCGTGGGTCGGTGTTCGCCATCACAATAATTAATTTTTCAGCCATTTGTCCTCCACCTTTGCTGCTGGTGGGCAACCAGCCCCTGCTTCTTCGTCAGGTTCTGCCCAAGCCTGTTTTACAGGCCTTACAATCTCATATTAGAATATTCTAAATTTCGCAAGTTACAAGCACCTTATGTTGGTTTTTCGCTAGCTAATTGTTCACTTTTGCATCAGTCCCGTCATCTGAATCAGCCCAGTCATGATGGGAACAAGAGCATCTTCGATTTGCCGTTTCGATTGTCGCAGGACAGCAAGTTGCTCAGTCGTTTCATCAGGAATCTCATCAAATTCCATAATCAAATCTTCAGCCATTGCCAGTTTGAATCCCGGATGTCCGGAAAACCCGAAACTGTTATCCCCGATCTGAAAAAGTGCCGGGTCACCGGAAGCATCCTCTGCAAGCACTTTCGCGTAAGACGGTGGAATTGGCTTGTCCCGCATGAAGACGGCATTTGGATAACGCGCCGGCAAATACCCGTTGAGGGCGCCCGGGTCACAGCGAGAAGCGTACTCCACATCGAACCGATAGTCAGACGGTTTGGAATCACCATCAGCAGCCAGCGCCAGTATTTGTGCGCCAAGACCAATTCCGATCACCGGCTTGCCATACATCAGATAGGCACGGGTGAGTTTTATCTCTTCTTCCAGCGTCGGCACATCCCGCACCCCGGCCGACCCCCAAGGGCCGCCACCCATCAGCATAAGCCCGTCCCTCATGGCCGATGGCTCGGGAACTTTGCCATCCTCGGTAAATGGTCTGACATAGTGGAATCTGATGCGGCGGCCTTCAAAATGATCCTCCATCAGACCCAGATAATCGGCAGAAGTGTGCTGGATGATCGAAAGGGCTTTCATCTTCGAAGTGTCGGGGTCAGGTCAATGCGTCGGCAATGGAGGCTGAAAAATCATCAGGAGATGCGGTCAGCAATCCAACACCGGCTTTTGCAAAAAACTGGCTTACAGTCTCTGCCTGATCAGCAATTTCTGTTCCGCGCAAAGCGGCTTCCAGATCGTAAATTGTACGCGGGGGCGTAACGAAGAAATCTCCGGTTATGACAACTTCACGGATGCGATTGGCCCGCGGGCCATCCAGTCGGATGTGAGTGGTAATCGTGCCACCCTGGCCAGTAAAACTCCCCGTTTTCACCTCAGCCTGCTCCGATGCGCCGTCAATTTCATGGACGAATTCATCGGTGCCTATTTCTTCATCAAACAATAGTTTGGCGGTTGCTTCTTCACCTTCGGTTATGGCGCCTTCCTGTGGAGAAATTCCAAGTTTTTCGGAAAAACCCTCCAGTATCGCCTGCTTCACTTCACTGATTGGTGGCGGTGTCCCGTTGAACAATTCGCGAAGGGTGACAACCCGCTGCGCTCCGCTGGTCTGGCCTCTTTTGGCCAGTTTGGCAGCCGGAATGTTCAGCAGCGAAGCCATCTTTTGTGCATCCATATCGACCAATGTCGTGCCTTGGTAAAATATCGTTGAACCATCAAAAAATCCGCCTGTACCGGAAATCTTGCGCCCATCGACTTCAAGATCGTTTCGAGGTCGATAGCGCACGTCAATTCCAAGTTTGGACAGGCCTGCCGCGGCAGATTCGCAAATTGCACTGGCCAGTTCTCCCAGATTGGTCAGCCCCAACGTATCCCTGTGGAATACCAGTTCCCAGCCGAATTGACCCTCATCGAGATAAAGTGCCCCACCACCGGTAATCCTTCGGCCGATCCCGACTCCAGCCTCCCGACACGCCTCGATATTGAGCTCGTGAGAAAGGTCCTGGTGGCGGCCTACAAGCACGGATGGCGGGAATTGAAGAAAGCGGATCGTGTCGGGAATATTGCCCGCCTTGTGCTCTTCAATCAGCGCCTGATCAAAAGCCATTTGCTCTCTGCACGGGCGAATGCCGGTGTCGATAACTCGAAAGGGTTTACTCATCGTCGAATTCAAACTCCTCATCTTGGTGATAGGATTCTCCGGGTC
This sequence comes from Hyphomicrobiales bacterium, assembly GCA_011087605.1. Classification (GTDB taxonomy): domain Bacteria; phylum Pseudomonadota; class Alphaproteobacteria; order Rhizobiales; family Rhizobiaceae; genus Pseudahrensia. Next base: position 21,704 of record JAALLE010000040.1, on the reverse strand, counting down.
TGTTCCGGTCCAATTGATGGCGAACCTTGCGGATATCAATATCCTCAAGTTCAAACGGGTAGCTGGCGATATTGCTCGGCGGGGAGTCGCCATAGGGGCGGTCACAGGCAGAAATATCGTCTGCAAATTTGCCAGGACAACCCGACGTACGAAATGCCAGGCCGGTGTCAATAATCATATCAAGCTCGGCTGCTGGCAGTCCGAAATCGATCACCCGACCTTCCTCATCAAACTTCATGTGCTCTACACGCGCGTCACAATAGTCGATCAGATATCGGCCAAGCTGTACCCGCCGCCATTGATCACGGGGGGTGGCGGGCAGATGGTCCATCAGGGACCCTTTTTCGGGGAAAAAGCAGAACATGTGGCTGTGGCCACCGAGGTCGACCAACTGTTGCACCAGGTTCAGCGAATCATATTCGGTTTCACCCATTCCAACGATAATGTGGGCGCCAAACTTTTGTGGACCGAAAATTTCCCGCGCATCCATCAGGATTTCCCAGTACTTCTTCCAGCTGTGCGGCGATTGCACACCCTTGCCGCGGGTCCGGTCGAAAATTTCTGGAGTTGCAGCATCAAGCGCCACGGTGAATATATCTGATCCCATTTCGTGCAGAAGTTTTACATCCCCGCGAGTCATCGTGGTGGGATTGGACAGAATTGAAATGGGGATCGCTGAGGGATCAATACGGTCTGTCCATTTCTGCAACACTGTCACGGTGTCATCGTCTGATCGTGGATGGGTGATCATCGAAATGCACATGCGATGGAACGGGCTTCCCTCGACATCTCGGGCAACGATGTCGACCACTTCATCCATGGGTACGGCGGGCCAGTCGACACGTATGAAATTTCGATCCGCGTAGTCGCGCTCGGCCTCACGGTGCCGCGCCAACCCACAATATGCGCAGTTGGCCCTGCATCCTTCCGGATATGTCAGCAATAAATTGAGACATCTGGTACAGGCACAGCGATGCATCTGACCGTTTGTGATGCCAAGCGTAATGGCCGCTGCGGTCGACATCTGGACATAATCTGGAGAACGCATATGCGGGGTCAGGATATTATACTTGGGCAGATAGACCCCTTCCGGCGTCACATCATTGGATTTGACCCGCTCTCCGTTTTTGAATTCGGCCGGTGTGGCTGCCGGCGCGCGGGGTTGCATAATTTCTGCCGCATTGAAATCCGCACCATCCTTACCTGCCAATGCAGGCTCCGATCCTTCTGGCTTGAGACAGGTCATGCTGATTTCCTCGTGTCGTTTGCGGCGGTTACGGCGCTTGTCGAAAGCTCCAGACCATCCCGAGACCAATATTGTGGATAGGCGATCCAGCCAGAACGTAATTCGCTCGCTGTGGGTTTTTCGCCGCCCGCATAAGCAGATAAAATCTGACTGCGGCGGGCAACGGCGCGTGCGATAGAAGGTCCAAATAAGTCATTTACTTCTTCAGCGTAGTCACGCGCGGCTTCTTCGTCACCTTCAATCCACGCAAATGCTGCGTCACCCGCCATGCGCCCGGATATGACGGCTGAATTTATCCCGGCTCCGGTTACCGGATTGGTTAGCCCAGCTGCATCACCAACAAGCATTACTGGTGTTTCACCCAACATGCCCGTGGACTTTTGGATTCCTCCAACCGGAATGAGCCCGCCCGTATGGGCCAGTATCTCTGTACCTACCCTACCTTCGGCAACCAGCTTTGCATGCAAATCGTCGAGAATTGGCTTCAGCAAATGCTTGTGGGCAGGAACAACTCCCAGACCCAGATTGGCCACTTCATCTTTTGGAAACAACCAGCCATACCCTCCGGGAATGTCTGCGCACAGAAAGATATCGGTGGCATTGTGGGGCGATTTGAGCGGAACGGTTATTTGCCGTGTTTCAACCAAATCGACGTTGGAAGACCCGATACTCTGCGCCACGGGGGAGCGTGGTCCGTCGGCCCCGATGATCACCTTTGCCCTGAAGAGCCGACCATCGCCGGTTTCGACGAGGCCGTCCTTTCGAACTTGCCGAACGGGTGATGAAAATGAACAACTGGCACCGTTTGCCTCAGCCTGCTTGATCAGACTGCAGTCAAACGCTGCTCGGTCGATCATCTGGCCGCGAAAATCAAGGGTAATATCTGCTGCAGATTTCTCAACATAGGTTTCCATTCGTTCAATGTTCTGCACCGAAGCTTCATTGACTGCTTCGAACCCTTTGCCAGCAGCAATCAGCAAGGGTACAAATTCTGCACATTGCACTGGAAGGCCAGGGCTTGCATTGCGCTCCAGCGCCAGTACCGAAGACCCATTCTTTGCAGCAGCCATGGCCGCAGAGGCACCAGCCGGGCCAAGGCCAACAACAACAACGTCAATTTCAACTATCTCGTTCAAACCGCACACGAGGATGCCTGCATTGCAAGACCTTCCCGCGCTTTGGCGACGGCGCTGCCGCCTATTTTGATGGAACAACATGCATGTTCCTGATGATACTCCCTGCCAATTACCCGCGATACTTCCACTGCCCCGTCCGCAGGAAAGGCAATGCCATCCAGCCCGGCCATGACAGCATAGGCGTCTGTCACGCGCTTATGCATGCCGGGGGGACGGGCGCAGCCAAGCAGCACCTGCTTGTTAGGCAATCTTTGGCGGGCCTGAAGAAATATCCGCCCCACATCACCGGTTGATGGTGTGACGAAAGTTCCGGGTCTTGCGTAAAATGGCATGATCACAACCAGCGCCAGGGCATGAACATCGTGCCGCGAAACAATGTCGAGCGCATTTTGTTCGCCAAGAATTTTGCCATAGTGAAGGCCCACCACAATATGGGGAGTAATTTCCATTTTCGTCGAGCACAAGGCTGCCAGAGTGGCTTCAAAATCTTCGACCGGGCGATCAAGATGATAAACCTGTTTGATCGTATCCTGATGGCCTATGACATCCATCATCGCCGTGTCGACGCCAGCGGCTTCCATACGCTTGGCTCCCACCTCATCGGTCAGCGCCGTATGGATTGCAATTTTCAGATTTGGAAAATCGTGCTTCAGTTTTTCAATGACAGGATAGTATCGCTCATAGCGGATTTCGTTCTTCCTGTTCGAGCCACCTGATAGCAAAAAACCCTGAAGGTCCTGCAGCATAATCAGATCACGAACTTTCTGATCCAGGATTTCCGGTTTTATGGCCGGAATCATCGGGTCCAGAATCTTGGCCTGGCAATGATCACAATCCAGAGCGCAGGCACCCGCTGTGATGGAGAAAGCGGGAAAACTGTTTTTCCCGCAGCCACTCAACTCGCTGCTGTTGTATTCCTTAAATGTCGGTGTTGAAAACCTAATCGGGGGCAAACGTGACGATCTGGAAGCGGCAGCTTGCAAGTCTGCCACGAGTTCGGCATCAAACTCAGCGTCTTCCAGTTCTTCGATCGCGTTAATCTGTCCAAGCCAAGTCATATTTTCGCACACATTAAGATATTCTGATATATTGTTGCATCAGCTTGTCCCCGATATCAAGAGCAGTCCTCGACGGCAACAATCAATCCCCAAGCACCTGTTCGGCAATCCGTTTAACCTCGTCTCGCAAGGGGCCGGGATTATCCGGGTCTGCCAATGAAGTGAGCCAGTGAGACTCCACATCCTCTTCATCAACAAGATCGCATTCCAAAGCTGAAAGTATGTTTTCACATGAATCGGGCAGGATTGAAGGCAGTTGATGCCCATTCAACATGCCCCAGATTCCGGCCCAAAGGCGCGACAAAGTCCATGGATTATAGCCCCCGCCACCGACAATCACGGTCGACGGCGCTATGGAAGTCAGTTGTTCTACGGCCCCGATCAGGCAGCCATTGGAAAGCTGCATGGACGACAAAGGGTCACCCGCGAGGCCATCGGCGCCACAGGTAATCACCGTTGCCTGTGGATTGAATCGTCTGGCGAGTGGTAGAACCGCCGTTTTGATGAGATAATCCATTTCGGTGTCATTGAACTGTCTTGGTACAGGCAGATTTCGGGCATTGCCACCTCCCCGATCATCAACTTTACCTGTATAAGGCCAGCGCTCTTTCTCGTGGATGGATAGAGTGAAAACCCGCGAATCCTGCTCAAATGCGTCCTGAACCCCATCGCCGTGATGGGCATCCAGATCGACGTATAAAACCCGCTGAAAATCAAGCGCCAGGAATGTCAGAATCGCAAAGACCAGGTCATTGAAATAGCAAAAACCGCTGGCCCTGCCAGGCTGACCGTGATGCGTTCCACCCGAAGGGTGATAGGCAGTGCAGCCTGAAGCGGCGCGCTTTGCCGCCTCGATCGAACCGCCTACAGATGTACAAGCCCGTTTGAATAGACCTCTAAATACCGGATTTTCCATCGTCCCAAGCTTGTAGCGTTCCCGAGACTCCTTACTGACGATACCAGCATTTTCTTCTGAGATGATTGCCTGAATGTAGTCAGGGGTGTGAAACTTCGACAATTCTTCAAAGCTCGCCACCGGGCTGTCGACATAACCACCGGTATCCAGCCAGCCGAGATTTTCGCATATATCCAGAACAGTCGCAATTCGGGCAATTGCGAGAGGATGATTGTTGCCGTATCCGGTTGAACGATAGATTTCGCTGCTGATGAATACCGGTTCGATGCCCGATTGTAAGCGGTCTCGGGCATCACCGGTTTTCAACAATTCACTCATTGACCACACCTTCTTCTTCACCAACCGCAGTCACCAACTATTTGCACTTCGAAAGCCCGGTCGCTGAAACTCGATTGTTGACCAATCAATTGCATTTGATTAGCTTAACCTTTACATTCGATTATTCGAATATTGCGATATGATCAATACAGTTGATCGGTGGGATACCACATTGTGCGGACAAGTTGAAACTGTTGATGATGCAAAGAGAGTGCCAAACCATCTGGTAACGGCGAGCAGGTCTGATATTAATCTGTTCAGTTAGCATAGATGCGGCACCCGGTTATTAGGAGAAAATTGAATGACGGCCCACGTACTTGACGCCAAAGGTTTGAATTGCCCACTGCCCATTCTCAAGGCCAAAAAAGCGCTGAATGATGTTCCGGTTGGAGAAAGTCTGGAAATCCTGGCGACAGACCCGGGTGCAGTTGCCGATTTCGAGGCATTTTGCAGACAGACCGGAAATGAACTGGTTGAAACCTCCGAAGAAGGAGATGTCTTCCGCTTCGTGATCAAGCACACGGGATAACTTCCAACAAGGGCGCCCTGAGTGTGGGCGAATAATCGCTGAGGGGGGATAGGCAACCAATGATTGAAAGTCTGAGAGAATCAGTTCTCGAAAATCCGGGCCACATCGTTATGTGGGGTGGCCTCGTCATCGGCATGGTGTTCGGTTTCACCATTTACCGTACCAATTTCTGCACAATGGGATCGATTTCAGACATAATAGCGCTGTCGGACTACAGGCGTTTTCGGGCGTGGCTGCTGGCTGCAGCGGTCGCAGTACTGGGTGCCTGGTGGGTTGAAACCGCTGGCGTAACCGATCTTGCAAATACCATGTACATGACGCCGAACCTCAACTGGGCTGGCAATATCATTGGCGGCGCATTATTTGGATTCGGCATGGCATTTGCCGGCGGCTGCGTCAGCCGCAACCTGGTGCGCACAGGCGGTGGAGACATACGTTCCTTGATGGTGCTCATCGTTACCGGCATATTTGGCTATATGACGATTGGCGGGATCCTTGGTCCAATTCGCGCCAACATTGAAAGCGCGAGCGCCGTTGACCTGTCGGAAATGGGCCTGGAAGATCAGGGCGTCGGGTCCATGCTTGCATCGGTTTCTGGCATGGATTCAGCTACCGGTCACACGATCATGATCCTTGTGATCGTTGCGGTGATTTTTTTGTACTGCTTCAAGGATCAGCAATTTCGCCAGTCCAAGACGCATATTGTCAGCGGCGTGGTGATTGGAGCCTGTGTCACTGCAGGTTGGGTATTGACTGGCCTGGCTGCAGATGAATTTGCTGATGTTGCGGTTCCGGTCGGGTCACTGACTTTCGTACGACCATCGGGAGACGCTATTGAATACCTGATGCGTTTCACGGCGCTTGGCTTTCCCAATTTCGGCATATCGACACTTGTCGGCACTATTTTAGGCGCCTTCATTGCTGCAAAGGTTGCAGGTCGATTCAGACTGGCAACATTTGCCGATTCGACCGATACTTTGCGCAACCTGTTTGGTGCCATGTTGATGGGGATAGGCGGAGTTATGGCACTGGGTTGTACTGTTGGGCAGGCCGTTACTGGTGTTTCGACCCTCGCGTTTGGCTCAATGCTCACATTCGCGGCAATTGTTGCCGGGGGCTTCCTCGGGGTGAATTATCTCAACCGTCTGATCATGGCGGAAATCTGAAGCCTACTGATCCAAATCACAAAACGCCTGAAACTGCCTGTCATAATGATTTCGAACGGCTTCGGGGAACTCGACCGGCCGTCGGGTTTTCCGGTCAAATATCATTGAAGGAGCACAAATACGAGCCACCGGTTTGCCGCTGGCTGCTTCATTCAATTGGTTAGCCAGATGAAGGACATTTTTCGTCATGTGAGGAACCCACGAGACGATTTCATAGGATTGCCCGGCACCAATTTCGTCAAACTGGGTCAATTTCATCTCAGCCGCAATGCCACCGTAATCGCCGCTGGAAAACCACTGGTCTTCAAATCCGACGAATTTCCAAAGCGACATTGCCGCATCATGAAACGCCTTGACCATCAAATCTGTTCGTAGCGCTTTCAGTGGCCCGCAATGATCAACATCCACCGTTCCCTGTTTGGTGATTAAAGCAAGCTGATTGCCAAGCAATGCAGCAGTGTCGGCTGGCTCATAATTTTTCGATGGAAGATTTCTGGGAGCCGCAATGTCGGGAACGGGCCCATCCACGATTGGTATACGACCTGAAGCAGAACCAGGTCGACAAAGGGCTGTTGCGCAAACTTTTCCGCCATCATCTTCTGAAAGAATGTGGAGTAATCTTCTGTCAGAGCCTTCCGCCGTGACGACGCCCGAACGAATATTCGTCCTGTTGCCAGCCAGCAGTTCGCGGTGAAACCGAAACAGCATGTCCGTGGGAAATAAAGCTAACTGGGGTTTCACCTTCTCTTCGAAAGTGCATTGCTGCGTCGCGCTGATAAACCGTTCAACGTAAAACTGAACGTTGAGGTGGCCGTTTTTGTCACACTCGTTGGGCTGGACAATATCAGTGCAGGTTTGGAGATAGTCGCCCGGATTGTAGTGCGCTGGATCGTCTGACAATTGGCTGGCTCAACTTTGCTTTAAAGAACACGAGGATTGGTGGTCATTGAAGATGTGCTCTGATGAACTCTGCGGTGCGCATGTTGGAGTCTTTGGTGGCGAGATCGTCGGCGAAGGTGCGAACTTCAGGAGTGCGAAAATCGAAGCCTCGGCCAACTCCGGGATAAACAATCAGACGAACTGATTTGCCCGCCTGCTTCATAAATGACACCGCCGTTTCGATCGAGCGGCGACGCTGGTACTGCTCGTATTCACCAATGAAGACAAGGGCTGGGACGTTCAGATTGTCCAGGTCGCTGTGATAGCGATAGACCTGCAATGGTTCGGCTGCATTCGGGTCTTGCCAATGGGGATAAAATGAAACGTAACAGGCGACCTGTTTTTCCTGACGGTTTCGATCAACCGCCACCCGCAGCGTGTAGAATCCCCCCCCCGCGTGTGGGACATCAAACATATTTTTGAAGAAGACAGGTCCGGTTGGGCCAGCAAATAGTCTACCCCGGCATCGACATCCGTTTCCGTCATCGGATCATGGGCAAGGGGAAAAGCTTCAATGAACCTGGCTTCGTAGACGTCGGGAGCAAGGACCACAAATCCTCTGGCAGCCAAGCGGCGTGCGAGGCGTTTGACCAAATCATCCAGGCCGCGTCTGCCGTGCTGAAACAAAACGCCCGGAAACTTGCCTTCTGTTTTCGGGCGATACAGAAACGCTGGAACCTCCGTGTCGTCCGTTGGATTAAGATAGCTGACCGATCGTTCGATAACGGAATAGTTCTTCGGGGTCTGCAACTTTCCCTGGTCGAACCAATCATCCGACCACCAGAATTTTTGTTCAATGGGCAGAGTGTTGATGGGTGCATCCAATGACCGCCCAACCATCGTATCTGACGCAACTGGCAGGTCCGAATTCTGGGCGTTGGCCGCAACAGCGAAACTGAACCAAACAATCGACGCCAGCACAGCCAAGACTGATTTTCCCATTATCCTAGCTCCATTCGATGCGAGAATTAAAAGTGCAACAGGATCGCATGGTCCCCGTCAACCTTGCGACTTATACCAATCGGTGAAAGACTTTCGATCATATCCCTTTTCCTGGACGTATCTGAATACACCCAAAAATACTGGCGGTTCAGCGTAGCCCGGCATTTGAAATACAACTTCTCCAAACTCGTCGAAAAAGATTGCCGAGGGCGTCCCGCGGACCAGATAACTTCGTGCCAAGGCGGCTTCTTTCATCTGCTTACCGTAAAGGGCACTAAACTCCCGGTCGCCCCACATGTCCATTTGAACCACAACAAAGTGTTGTGAGATCAAGTCAACGATCTCCCGATTTTGAAAAACGACGTCATGCATTTTTTTACAGTAATGGCACCCCTGTTGTTCCCACAGAAGCGTCAGGATCTTTCCTTGGGTTTTCGCAAACTCCAGATCGTTTTTGATATCGAAACTGGTTTTGTGAAACCAGTGTTGTTGGTAGAAACCATCTATCGCTGTGGACTTGGCCAGACTTGGAAAACCTGTCCCCATCGATAACGCCGAAAGCCCAAGTAGTGAAGAACGCTTGATAAAGTCACGGCGGTTTTGCATGGCATCCCTTGTCCAATTAATAGCAGATATTCGGCTATCAGCCCGGATTTAACATTGGCCAAATGTACGGATAGATCTGATAGCCACCGGACAGACAGCATTTCACAATGTCCGGCAATGTTGATTGCCGCATACCCAACACGTGAACTCAAAGCCCACAACAATACTATACTTTGGTCAGCCCTCGGTTGCCCGAATTGATGGTCTTGGCGGTCGAAATGTATTGATACGAAGCCTGAAGCCAACACACAAACAAGCCTCGGGATCAGTTATCCTGCATCCGTCGGCTCGTCGCGTAGTGTAGCTTTTTAAGGCTTGATGTAGGTATAGCCCATCTGCTGAAGTCTCGACAATTCGGCGACGCCGGATGAAATAATGTCTTCTTCCCAAACATCATAAAGATCATCGGAATAGCTGATTTTGCGACCCTTCAACGTGTTGTTGCAAACTTGGAATGTGACTTCCTGGCCCTTCAACGACGATACCTGTGTCTTGAGGCCATCATGGCTTTTTGCCGTCTTCAGCAATCCCAGTCCATTGCCGTGCAACACAACCTTAATCTCCATGTTTTCCGCACCAACTGCATTGATGTGGTTTTGGATATTGCGCATCACACCGCGGTATTTTTTGGATTCCGGTCCACCATCATAATTGACGTGATAGACAACCTTTTGCTTTCCGTAGCGCTTGGAATCTTCAGCGAAAGCTGTGCCCCACATGGCGACAAGCACAGTAAGGATAGCGGCAAGTATCGTTCTAATCATAATTTCCTCCCGGTTTGGTTTTTGCCCCCTTACCTTATGATATCAAGATACATGAATGCAACGTTCAGACACATCAAAGTGAATGCTGTCTGTGTAGCCGGACAAATTCATCCGCGAACTTGAAACAGTAAGACCCAGAAAATCAAACAAAACAAAGGAAATACAACAAGTTACCGGGAATCAGTTTGGTGTCGTCAGTCAGGAAAGATCAATCTTCACCAATTGATTGGCAGCTTGGGTAATTGTGCCCTGGCCTTTGATATGAGATTCCACAACGTCCCAGACAGGTGGCCCTTCAACCGCCTCGTTCACAGAGGCCCATCCGGCAACCACATAACTTTTTCCCGGATCAATTGCTTCGCCGGTTTTCAGCATGGTCATGTTTGAAATGCGGCTTCCGATTTCCTTTTTAGGCGCACAGGTATATCCCATGCCACCGACGCGCACCATGTCACCACCCTGTTGAAGGAAGGGGTCCTTGTTGAACAGATTATCGCAAACATCTTCCAGAATATCTTTGAACTGCTGCCCGGTGAATTCGAGCCGATAGACCGATGGATAATTCATTGAGGTCTGGGTGTAGAGGTCGTCGACGGTTATATCATCTCCAGGAAGCAAAGTAGTGCCCCATCGAAATCCTGGGCTCAGCGCCAGTTCTGCATCCCGCTCGGAAATCATCGCGTCGCAGATCACATCATCCCATGTCCCGTTGAAATTGCCCCGCCGATAAAGAAGACTTTCAGTCTTCCCGATAACCCGTTGCATTCAGCCTCATAAGGCGCACGTACCTTATCAATATGAGCCTTCATTTCGGTGTCAGAATCGACGACGTCGGAAAGCACGGGGATGAGGGTGGAATTGTGATCCACCACCTTACCGTTTTTGATTTCCAGATCGACGCGTCCGAGATACTTGCCATGTGATCCAGATGAGAGCACTAGCGTGGATCCGATCTCGATGGCCTGGGGAACGGCATCGTGGGTGTGGCCCGTCAAAATCACATCAATACCCGACACCACTTTTGCCAGTTTTTGATCAACGTCGAAGCCGTTATGGGAAAGCAAAACCACAACCTCGGCTCCCGCAGCCCGAGCTGCGTTGACATTTTCCTGCAGGACTTCGGGACGGATTCCGAAAGACCATTGTGGAATCATCCAACTCGGATTGGAGATGGGCGTGTAGGGCATGGCCTGACCAATGACCGCGACCTTGTGCCCACCTTTTTCATAAAAGGCAGTGTGTTCGAATACCGGCTCTTCCCATTCATTGTCGAAAATATTGCTGGCGAGAAATGGATATCCCATATCCTCGACGATCTCCTCGACCCGGTCAGCCCCGAAAGTGAATTCCCAGTGACCAACCATGGCATCAGGTTTCAATAACTTCATGCTGTCGACCATGTCCTGGCCGTTGGTTTGCAGCGAAGTGTAGGAGCCCTGCCAGGTGTCACCACCATCCAAAAGCAGTACCTTGTCATCACCACGCTCGCCGCGGATGGCTTTGACAAGGGTTGCGGTTCTGTCGAGCCCGCCAAGTTTACCGTAAGCCCGCGCCAGGTTGACATAATCGACCATTGTATGGGCGTAAGCCAGCATCGAGCCATTGTTAATGCCAAAGTGATCGAGAAATGTCTGGCCAACCAGATGAGGCGGAATGCCTTCAAATGCGCCAACACCAATATTGGTGTCCGGTGGTCTGAAATAGACAGGTTTGAGCTGTGCATGAATATCGGTCAGGTGTAACAGCGTGACCGAGCCTTTCGCATCAAACTGAAGCAGGTCTTGCTGTGTAATTGCCTGTTGTGCTGCCGCTTTTGTCAACCCTAACGGATTGGCTGCAGCATAAGCGCCGGCCACGGTGGTCCACTGCAAAAATTCTCGACGGGAAAACATAAGCGGGCTCCAAATCTTGAGGAAAGATAAAAAAAAGGGCGGGATCTTGGATGAACCCGCCCTCAAAAAAGGAAAAGCTTGTTTTGCTTAGTTGCGCACAGCGGGGGTTTCGACTGAGAGCCCCTGTCCGCGTGAGGCAAGATAAAGCTCAAGCGCAATAAACTCGTCAGAACCGCGTTTGTAAGCAACGGCCCGAATGTTTTCCATGCAGCCTTTGAAACGTCTGTGACTGGATCCCACTCCACCCCATTTCAGGCGATAGGTCGGGAAACCGTTGATCTGACCCTGGCTGAGATGGTCAGCGCGGATCATGTTGCCGTAATTGTCTTCATGGCAATTTGCACAAGACATATTCAGTTGACCAACGCGGGTAAAGTAAAGGTCCTTGCCCATATCGTGCCACTTGGTCATCGGTCCGTCGGTGGTGACGTTAACCGGCATACCACGTGACTGGAAACCAACCAGAGCCGTCATCGACAACATCTCGGATGATTCCCATTTCCAGGCCTTGGCTTCCATTCGATCCGTACGGCATTCGTTGATCTGTGTTTCAAGCGTGTGCGGCTTGCCGCGCTTGTCGCTCCACTTTGGATAGCCCGCGCGGATACCTTTCATGCTGTCTGACGCATCATTGTGGCAAGACTGGCAGGATTTACCGGCTGCCCCATCCTCGGTTCCCCAAATATCTGTTCCGATATCCACCAAGGGCATGGCAGGGTTTTCGAAATCATCCATCTGCAAGGATTGGGTTTCAGAACTTCTGAACCGCCAGCCCGAATAGATTTTTTCCACTTCCACACCCTCAGGTGCGGCTGCTTCGGTGACCATCGACTGGCCTTCAACAATCAACTGATTATCGTCCGGCCCTGCAGAGGCCGTGCCATAGACACCAGCCGCCACAATACCTGCCGCCGCCAAAATCGACGCAATGGAGTTCCTTGATTTTGCCATCAACTCTGCCCCTCCCTGAGCAAAACGTGGGCGCCCAATTGGGTTAGCCGACCTTGATCTTCTTTTTGGTTGTGTATTTTGATCCGTCATCATCGGTCCAAGTAAACACCACTTCCCCGGATTCGGGCACCTTCATTTTGAACTGAATATACGGATTGGACGACACTGCTGGTTCCATGACCGTCTCGAAAACAGTTGTGCCATTAAACTCGGCCTTGAAGTGGTTTATGATCTTTCGTGGGATCAGCTCACCGCTCTTCTTATCCTTACGCAACCCTGTTTCCATCTTGTGACTGATCAGGGTCTTGATCGTTATGATTTCCCCCGCCTTGGCGGTCTTGGGCACTTTTACTCTTGGCTTGGATTTTGCCATCTTGGTTCTCCCTGAATTCGTTAGCCGCCACAGCCGCCGATGGTTACTTTCACGGCATTCTTGGCCATGAAAAAGGAACCGTCAGACATCTTGGCAACGGCGATCACGTTTTGGGTTTTTGCCAACCGAATACGGGTGGAGGCTGCAGCCTCGCCGCTCAATTCGGTGAATTTGAACACCGCCACATCTGGGCGCGGATTGCCATCAGCTACGATCAACACTTCAGCGACGTGGTCATCGGTGGTCATGGGACTTTCGACCGACACCTGGATAGGAACGGTGTTGCCATTTTCAGCAATTTCGGGTGTACCGAGATCCACGCGACCAGATGTCGCTGCTGCACCACCGGTGAATTTATCGATTACTTGCTGCGCAGTCGGATCGTCCGCCGCTATAGACATTGTTGGAACACCAGCAGCAGCCACAGCGGTGGCACCTGCGCCAAGTATCAGAACCTGTCTTCTGTTCAGCCTCATTTCAAAGCTCCTGTGATTAATTGAATTTGGTATTTCAAAGTCACTCCTTGAGAGTCTTCAGATAGGCGATGATGTCTTCAACCTGTTGAGCCTGAAGTATCGTTTTGTTCTGAAACTTATCAGCAACACGAACGCCCGCTTTAAACGTGTAGAAACCTGGCATGATTGTCTCATCACCCAATACTTCTTTTGAATTGACAAGAATTGCGCGCAACTCGGCAACCTCGTAGCGATCCGCAACGCCATCCATCGGTGGTCCGACTTCGCCGTGGAAAGGTAGTTCTTTCAGGTCTGTCGTTTGGTGACAGGCGAGACAATTGCCCAGCTTTCTTCCAGCATACCATTCACGGCCAGAGGCAGGATCACCCGCCTTTCCAGTTAATGAACTGGAAATTTCACCTTCATTTATCTTGACGTCAGTCGGTGCTGTATCAGCAGCGATAGCGCTGTTTGTTCCTATCAAAGCCGCCAGTAGCACGGCCGAATATTTCCACATTTGAAAACCTCCCATACAGATTCCTCCAAACCTGCAAACAAAGGGTAACGGGCAAAACTGAGATTGGCAATAAAAAATTCGAATTTATGAATAAGTTATCCAAATTCCTAATCCATATCAGGGTTTGGCTCTTCCTGTAATCGGCGGGCATGGTAGCGTTGAAATGATTCCTCACCGTCATATCCCTTGGCCCTTACCCATTCGAACATGTGCCTGGTCGTGCCCTTTCCGAAGGTGCCGGGAATGGCCGCAACGGCAATGGAACCAGCATCCTTATCTGCCTGCGCCGCTTCAGGCATAAACAAAACGGTCGGTGTAAACAGGACCCGCCATTTCTGCGCAGCTTTTTTTTCAGACAGAACCTCGCCGTCAAGATCGGTGACCTCTTCATCTCCGTAGAGATTGTATTGAACCACCATGAAGTTGTCTTTGATGTAGCCGGAAACTTTGGAATCGCTCAACACGTCCTGGTGCAGCCTCCTGCAATATATGCAACCCCGTTGCTCAAAGATGATCGCCAGGCGTTTACCTTCGTCCGCTGCCGTCTGCATGTCCTCGGCAATGTCCTTGAACGTAGTTGCAAACCATGCCTGCTTGTGCAGACCGTCATCGCCGAGTTCAGCCGAGCCAGCGATGCTGCCAAGTGCACAAGCTGTCAACCAGATGGATGTTGAAATACCTAACATTAGACGCTTCATTTTCGCACTCCTCTAAGTATCAACCAAATGTGCCAATGGCAGGGAACCATTCCAGCATGAGATAGGCGATCGTCGCCATTGAATTGGTGAGAAACAAAATACCCGTTAGCACCAGCAATAAGCCAATCACTTTTTCTACTCTGCCCATGTGGTGGCGGTGACGCTGCATCAAACGCACAAATGGCCCTGCAAACAGTGACACCAACAGGAAAGGCAGTCCAATGCCCAGTGAATAAACAAACAGCAATGATGCTCCGCGAACGACATCCGCTTCGCTGCCAGCAAATAATAATATGGCAGCCAGAACTGGTCCGACGCACGGTGTCCAGCCAAACGCAAATGCCAGACCTACCACATAGGCGCCAATAAGCCCCATTGGCCGCGTCGCAGTTTGAAAGCGTGCTTCGCGGGACAGAATCGGTATTCGAATTATGCCTAGGTAATGAATCCCCAATATCAGAATCAAGATGCCCGCAACGTAGTTGAGGGTGCTGAAATGAGAACTCACAACATCCCCCAGCCAGGACGCGGTGGCACCCAGGACCACAAACACCGTTGAAAAACCAAGGACAAACGACAATGACGCTTGAAAGACCCTTGCTGTTACGCCAGACGCTTTTTCATCATCGGTGAGTTGGTTGATTGACACGCCGGCAAGAAATGACAAATAGGGGGGAACAAGCGGCAAAACACATGGCGAGATGAAGGACAAAAGGCCAGCAACGAATGCGCCGAAAAATCCAACGTCAAGATCCATATTCATCAAACCGTGATTTTACATATTCACATGTTATAATGTATATGGTTCATACAAATTGCAATGCAATGGAAAACTTCTAGGCACATAACACGATGTTAAAGCCAGGTCTCATCATTATTACGTTGCTGACGGCTGTGAGTTGGCTGACCTTTGCAAAAACCGAGAAGGTTTCTGCTGCAACGCTTGTCATGTATGAGCAGGATTATTGCGAGTGGTGTGAACGCTGGGAGGAAGACATTGGAGTGGTTTATCATAAAACGACAGAGGGCAAGCGTGCACCACTGCGTCGAGTTGACATACATGACCCAATTCCGGACGACATTTCTCACATCAAAGTAGAAAGGTTCACTCCCACCTTTGTACTGATTGAAGAGGGACAGGAAGTCGGACGGATCAGGGGATATCCCGGGGAAGATTTTTTTTGGGGGCTTTTGGGGCAGATTATGAAAAAACTGCCTTCGCCCCTATACACAAAATAAGACAGGACAAAATAGATGAACTCAGCTGCTGCAACAGCATTTAAATTTGATTTCGACGTCACTGAAATGGCCGACAGTGCCCGGGATGCGACCGACTTTCTCAAGTCGATTGCCCACGAAGGCCGTCTGATGATCCTGTGCCGTCTGGCGGAAGGCGAGTGTTCTGTTACAGAATTGGAAGAACTGTTGTCAGCGCGTCAGGCTGCTGTATCGCAACAGTTGGCGCGGCTGCGAATTGAAGGCATCGTGGGTGCACGCCGTGAGGGCAAGGCGGTCTACTATTCTCTTGCCGATGATCGGATCAAAACCATCATTCCGGTTCTCTACGAAATGTTCTGCAACACCGATTAGCGCTTGATCCCTTTATCATCACCTTTTAATATTCAAGAAATTATATATGTCGGTGGGAGAGCGACATGGAGGAATTGAGTGCGGGAAACATAGCCGCGCTCGCGGGGTTTGTTGGCGGTGTTGTGCTGGGCTTCTGCGCACGTTGGGGCAGATTTTGCACACTGGACGCCATTGAAGGTGCGGTACTCGGCGGCAGTGACAGCGGTCTCAGGAGTTGGGCAATTGCGATTGCTGTGGCAATTGCTGGCTCCTTTGCGCTTGATCAAATTGGACTGATAGACATCACCCAATCCTTTTATCTTGCCAACCCAACTTCAATCCTGGCCACCATTGTCGGTGGATTGCTGTTTGGTGTTGGCATGGCCCTTGTTGGAACCTGCGGATATGGGTGCCTCGCTCGCATTGGCGGGGGAGATCTCAAATCCGTCGTCACATTTCTGGTCATGGGAATTTCAGCCTATGCAACGCTGAGCGGCGCCACTGCCTATTTCAGGCAAGGCCTGTTTCCGGTGCCGGTCGCTCCGATTGAACCCGCATCGTTTGCATATAGTTTGGCCAGCTGGACCGGGTTTTCAACACACGTCACTGCCTACGCCATCGCCACCTTGATTGCGGTTATCGCACTGGTGTCGACTTCGTTTAGAAAGGATCAAAAAAGGATCCTGATTGGTGCACTTGTTGGTTTGATCGCTGTGTGGGGATGGTTTGCCACCGGCTATCTGGCCAGAGACGAGTTCAATCCCTACCCGCTTGAGAGTTACACTTTTTCCGCGCCGATGGGGGAGACACTCATTTACTTCATGACAATGACCGGGTCCAGCTTGAGCTTTGGTATTGGTGCGGTCTTTGGGGTGGTTGTGGGGGCTGCGGTCACCAGCATCATCCAGACACATTTTCGCTGGGAGGCATGTGACGATGCGCGTGAAATGAGACGTCAGATCCTCGGCGGTTTCTTGATGGGAGTGGGCAGTGTCACCGCTTTGGGCTGTACCGTTGGACAGGGTGTTTCAGCCGCATCACTTCTGGCATTTTCTACTCCGGTAGCGCTTGCATCAATCTTTATCGGAGCATGGTTTGGTCTCCACACACTTATCGATGGCACCATTAAAGGACCCTTCCGGGCTCTGGGGGCCATGCTTGAAAAATAATAGACTTCACAGGAGAATTCAGCACATGAAACTGGCAACATCTTTGCTATTGTCAATTTGTCTCGTCGGCCCTGCCATTGCAGAAGCCGATCTGAAAAAGGGCGAAAAAGTATTTAAAAAATGCAAGGCCTGCCACATGGTCGGCGAAAAGGCCAAAAGCAAGACCGGGCCCTTATTGAATGACCTCTGGGGACGCGCCGCTGCCAGCGAAGAGAACTTCAAGCAGAAGAAATATTCAAAGGCTCTCAAAAGGAAGCGCGAAGAGGGTCTTGTTTGGAATGACGAGACCATTTCGGCATTCATTGAAAACCCTAAAAAATACATCAAGGGCACCAAAATGGCGATTAAGGTCAAGAAAGAAAAAGACCGGGTGAACCTGCTGGCCTATCTGAAACAATTCTCTGCTTCAGAAGCTGTTGAAAAAGCCAATACCCAATAGGTTTTTTCAAGGACAAGTTGGCCGCGAACCGGCCCGCCTCTCCACTGAGACCGACTACCTGTCCAAGTTAGAATTTGACTAATACATTCATAAATATGACTATAAGGCGACTGATAGGTCGCCTATCGAATAACTGTGTTCGATCGGATCGCGGGGAACAGCCTGCATCGTGCTCAATAAAGAGCACCAATGCCATGACCCGGACTGGCAATTATTATCGTAATTGCCATCTCGACCAAGCGCCGGCCAGCCTGCTGGCCGAAAGCACGAGACCGCGCATTCGCTGACGCCAAACAGTTTGTGGACACCGAATGCGATGTCGACCTCAGGAAATGAGCCGGCCCTTTGGCGCTCTGCTGGAGGCCTATTGCAAAGGCTTGGATAAGCAATGACTAGAAACACGAGCATTCCAGGACGCCTAATGCCAACCACAGCAGTGGTGATTGCGGCCCACGTGATGATGAGTTCCCATACTTATGCTGAGGGAGATCGGGAATTTGGAGAATATCTGTCAGCCGAATGCGTCACCTGCCACCAGTCAAAGGATGTGGACGCCAAAATACCTGTGATTGACGGAATGGACGCGGCTGGGTTTGCCGCCCTGATGGAGGCTTACCGCAATGAAGAGCTTGAAAATCCAACCATGCGCATAATCGCCAAACGATTAACCGATGAAGAAATTGCCGCTCTGGCGGCGTATTTCTCATCGCTGCCCGAACCCGAATAGAAGCACCAAAATGATGGAGGAAAATTATGACTGATTTTACTAGGCGACAATTTACCGGCCTTTTGGGACTCGGGGCCGTACAGGCCGGATTGAGCCTGCCGGCTTATGCCCAGGGAGCCAAACCGCGTGTCGTTGTCATTGGTGGTGGCGCGGGTGGAGCAACGGCGGCACGCTATAGTGCCAAGGGTTCCAAAGGCGCGATTGATGTAACGCTGATCGAACCATCGAGGAAATATTATACCTGCTTTTTCTCCAACCTGTATCTGGGTGGTTATCGGGATTACTCGATGATCGGCCATACCTATGACGGGTTGGCGGCGAACCATGGGGTCAACGTCATTCACGACTGGGCTGTTGGCGTTGACGGGGCAGCCAGGTCGGTGGAATTGGGGTCAGGGGTTAAAATCGGATACGACCGTCTGGTGATTTCGCCCGGTATTGATCTGAAATATGAATCAGTTCCCGGTTATTCAATTGATGCCCAGGATACGATGCCCCATGCGTGGAAATCCGGCACCCAGGTGGCCCTGCTCAAGGCCCAGGTCGAGGCCATGCGTGAGGGCGGCACATTCGTGATGGTTCCGCCACCGAATCCGTATCGTTGTCCGCCTGGCCCCTATGAGCGCATTTCTATGATCGCGCATATACTCAAAAACAAGAACCCAACGGCAAAGATTGTGGTGCTCGACCCTAAAGAGAAGTTTTCAAAGCAAGGTCTGTTTATGGAAGGCTGGGAAAGACACTATCCGGGAATGGTGGAGTGGATTCCAGCTTCGATTTCCGGAGGCATTCAGAATGTAAATGTGGATGCGATGGAGTTCCAGACCGATCTCGATACGTTCAAGGCGGATGCTGCATCAGTTGTCCCTGCCCAGAAGGCCGGCACCATATGCGACAGGGCTGGAATAACTGATGGTGATTGGTGTCCGATAGTTCCGGCAACCATGCAATCAAGAGCCGATCCGAACATTCACGTTCTGGGCGATGCTTCCGTGGCCTCGGCTATGCCCAAGTCGGGTTTCTCGGCGAACAGCCAGGCGAAGGTCGCAGCCAATGCAATTCGCGGTGCGCTGACCGGTTCACGGGTATTCCCCGCGCGGTTCGCCAATACCTGCTGGAGCCTGATTGAAGACAATGATGGTGTGAAAGTCGGTGCAAACTACAAGGCCGGTGAAAGCAAGATCGAGGTCGTCGACAGTTTCGTCTCCAAAACAGGCGAGGACGACGATCTGCGTAAATCGACATACGAGGAATCTGAAGCGTGGTATTCCGCCATTACTGCGGACATGTTTGGTTAGCCAGTAACAGGAAAAACGAGTTGGGTCGCTCCGCCGGAGCGGCCCTGTTTCTTGTCGGATGAGTTTGCCTACTCAAACTCCATTGCTTCAAATACCCGGCCGGCATTGCGGGTCGCCAGTTCCTCGAATGTATCCAGGTGCGACCAGCGCGATTGGTCCACATGATAAGAATCAACCAGTTCTCCCCCGGCTTCCACATGCGCTCCGATCTTGGCCCTCAGGTCGACCAGATAATCAAGCGTATAGCGCCTCACCTGGTCCATGTTGGTGGGGTGGCCATGACCCGGGATCACATAAACCGCGCCAAGTTTTTCAAACTCATTGTTCCAGGTTTCGACCCATCCAGCTGTATCTGTCCCATCGAAAATGGGCAGCATACGTTCATGGAAAGCCATGTCACCGGCAATAACCAGTTTCTGTTTTGGTAACCAGACCTGGGTGTCACCCGCAGAATGTGCCGGTCCCATCATCAGCACTTCGATGACGAATTCACCCATTTCGATCACATGTTTGTCTGAAAAAGTTTTATCGGGAAGTTTGACGCTGGTACCATTCGCGCGGTCTTTCAGCCGGTTTTTTGCGCTGTCCAATATGTCGTAACCGCGCTCGTCGAACTCGGCGGCAGCATCCTCATGCGCCAGGATTGGCACTCCCTGTTCACCCCAATAGGAATTGCCCAACATGGCATGGCCCTGGCCGTTCTCGTTGATAACAAGCTTGACCTTTTGGCTGGTTATCTTGCGGATTTCGTCATGCAGGGCTTTGGCAAGAAGATAACCGCCACCGCCATTGACCACCACAACGCCCTCACCTGTCACGATAAAATTCAGATTGTTGTTGTGACCGGCATTTTCATAAGCGGAGGGCGACGTCTGACCAATCGCTGACCAGACATGTGGGATGACCTCAATTGGTTTGGAATAAAGCATGGACCCCGGATACTGATCCGGGATGGATTGATCTGCTGATGCAAGATGAGCATTCAATGTCAACACCAAAGCGCACCCGAAAGATACGATACATCTCATTATGCCGCCACCCATTTGTAACCGGAACCCGATTTTTCAACAAATCCTATGCCTGGATAAGGGAAGTGAAATCCGATGAGTTTGGTTTTCTCAACAGCCAGTTGTTCTATCAACGAGGTGCGCGACTTGGCTCCCAGCGCTTTGTCCTGATCTGAATTGGCTTCCCACTGTGGCTGTTCAAACGCCACGTGGTGATTTCCAATAGCATCGCCGACCACTAACAGGCTTTCACTGCGATCGCGAACCTCAAATGACGTGTGGCCAGGTGTGTGCCCCGGCGTCGCGCGCGCAAATATGCCGCTCAATATCTCCTGCTCCGGTTTGAACCGGACAAGGGAATCTTCAATCGCTGCAAGATTTCGGGCAGCTCCCGCTGCAAAGGCCTGACGTGCCTCCCCGATCGTATGAACTGTGTTGGGATCCGTCCAGTAGTCAATTTCGGCCTCTGAAATGTGATAGGTAGCTTCGCTGAACAGTGGATCATCAAAATCGTCCAATACGCCCCAGATGTGATCGGGGTGGGCGTGGGTGAAAACGACATCTGTTACATCGCCAGGATCAACGTCAATTTCCGACAGGGCATCGACCACTTTGCCAGCTGAATCCATGAAATTGGGACCCGATCCAACATCGAATAAAATCGTCCGATCCCCCTGCCGCAACAGCGTCAAATTGCAGTACGGTTGCAGGCCTTCTTTTGACAAGCCGTGACGTTGCATCAACTCGGCGATTTCGACCTCAGGCATGCCGGAGAAAATGAAACTGGCAGGTAGCCTGAGGTGGCCATCACTGACAATGTCCACTTTAAACTCACCGAGATTGAGCGATGAAACCGCCCAGGAAGGCTTTGCCGAACAAAGCAGCGAGGTAGCGGCAGCTGATACAAGGAAGTTTCTGCGATTGATCACAACTCAATGTAACTACCCAGCTACCCCAACCTGATGCTTTTATAGACGGCCCATCAGACG
>JAALLE010000039.1 GCA_011087605.1 Hyphomicrobiales bacterium | reverse complement strand
AATCAAATTGTCGCACCTAATGGCAGCAGAAATAGGGTAGCTGAGTAGTTACATTCAACCTTCAATCGCAAACGCTGCATGCCGGTGCTTCAACCAGTCTTTTCACTGGCGGCGAAAGCGTCTCGGCGGGGATTTTCAAACGCGATACATTGGTGCCGGGCAATGAAGTCAACGGTCCGGCCCTGATCATCGAAGACCATCAGACCATCGTGGTCGAGCCGGGTTGGTCGGCAGCGATCAACACCCTGGATCATATCATCCTGACCCGCACCGAGCGCAAACAACGCGAGGCAGTCATCGGCGCCAGCGCTGACGCCGACCCGGTATTGCTTGAAGTATTCAACAACCTGTTCATGTCGATTGCCGAACAGATGGGGGTCACCCTTCAAAACACATCCTATTCAGTCAACATCAAGGAACGTCTCGATTTCTCCTGTGCGGTTTTCAATGCCGAAGGCCAGCTGGTTGCCAACGCGCCCCACATGCCGGTGCATCTTGGCTCAATGGACCGGTCGGTTGAAACCATTATCGAACTCAATCAAGGCACCATGAAACCCGGTGACGTATACGTGCTGAACGCCCCCTATAACGGCGGCACTCACCTGCCCGACATCACCGTGGTCACACCGGTATTTAACGGCGATGACATTCAATTTTATGTCGCCTCGCGCGGTCACCACGCCGATGTCGGCGGAATGGCACCAGGTTCGGCCACACCTTTGGCCACCCATGTGGAACAGGAAGGTGTGCTGATCGACAATTTTAAGCTCGTTGACGAGGGGCAATTGCGCGAGGATGAAATGATCTCGCTGATGTCCAATCACAAATATCCCTGCCGCAATCCGGCGCAAAACATGGCCGACCTGCGTGCCCAGGTGGCGGCAAACGAAAAAGGTGTCGCAGAACTGCGCAAGATGGTGACCCATTTCGGTGAAGACGTTGTGGAAGCCTACATGCGCCATGTTCAGGACAATGCCGAAGAAAGCGTTCGCCGCGTTATCGACAGGCTTTCAGATTGTGAAGCGGTTTATCCCACCGATTCCGGGCAACAGATCAAAGTGAAAATCTCGGTCGATCGAAAGAAGCGTGAGGCAACAGTGGACTTCACCGGCACCTCCGATGTGGAGCTGAACAACTTCAACGCTCCGCAGCCGGTAACCCGTGCAGCCGTACTTTATGTCTTCCGCATCATGGTTGAAGCCAATATTCCAATGAATGCCGGTTGCCTGAAGCCGATCAATATTGTCATCCCCGATGGTTGCATGTTGAAACCGCATTATCCGGCAGCGGTAATTGCCGGCAATACCGAAACCAGCCAGATGGCAACCAATTGCCTGTTGATGGTGCTTGGGGCGATGGCCAACGGCCCTGGCACAATGAACAATCTCACCTATGGCAATGATCGTTATCAAAATTACGAAACGATCTGCGGTGGCTCGCCTGCTGGTGTCGACAATTCCGGTCGTCCGTTTGCCGGCACATCAGGGGTTCATGTCCACATGACAAATACCCGCATGACCGACCCGGAAATTCTGGAAATGCGCTACCCGGTTGTTGTCGAAGAATTTTCCATCCGTAAAGGATCCGGCGGACGTGGCCAGTTCAATGGCGGGGATGGAACGACCCGTCGCATGCGGTTTCTGGAAGACATGACCTGCGCCATCATCGGGTCCAGCCGGTATAATCCGCCAAAAGGTCTCAACGGTGGTGGCGATGGTGAATGCGGCAAAACTGAAATTCGCAGGCTTTCCGGCGAAATGGAACTTCTGCGCCATGCTGATCAAACCGAGGTCAAGGCAGGCGAAGCGGTGATTGTCACAACCCCAGCCGGCGGCGGATATGGTGCGCCTTAGATTGGTTCGAATGCACAAACAAAAAGGGCCACTCCAAAGAGTGGCCCTTTTTTATGTTATTTATCAATCTCTTATCTGAAGAGCGACAGGATCGACTGCGAACTGCCATTGGCAATCGCCAGAGCCTGAGTTCCCAGCTGCTGCTGAGTTTGCAAAGCCGACAGGCGGGTCGATTCTTTAGTCATATCGGCATCAACCAATGTCCCGACTCCACGGTCAATCGCATCCATCAAGTTAGACACAAAGCTGGTCTGCATATCGATCCGGCCCTTGGAGGCACCCAGATCAGCAGCTGCAGTTGTCATCGAGCTGATGGCCGCATCGACACTTGAAATCATTTCATCAAGAATGTCGGTGAAAACCGCGCCCGTTTCAGCATCGTCGATAAGCGTATCGGTCAATACTGCCGTCGAGATATTGATCGTGGCAACCGAAATATCGATCTCGTCTCCGGCATTGCTGCCGTAATTGTTAATCGTATTCAAAATACCATCATTCGCTGGCGTACCAGCAGCGTCGTTGCCGAAAAGCTTGACGTTGGAAATGTTGATGTCGATCGTTCCAACCGAAACCGAACCCGAACCGTCTCTAGTAAATGAACCGACAACGCTTTTAACCTGAGCGGTGCCGTCGAAGCTCAACCAGTTTTCACCAGAAAAGCTTGAAGATGTCGCAATCGATGTCAGCTGATTTTGCAGTTCGGTTATTTCAGACTGGATCTTGTCGCGATCAACACCCGGTTCCCGGGCTGCCACAAGCTTGGCTTTGATTTCATCAACCACGTCGATGGCGCTGTTCACACCGGTATAGGCAACATCAACCTTGGCACTGCCGAGCCCGAGTGCATCCTGCACAGTACCCAGCGCCTTGTTGTCTGACCGCATAGTCGTGGCAATGGACCAGTAGGCAGCGTTATCCGATGCCTGACCAACTTTAAGCCCAGTTGAAATGCGTGATTGGGTGGTTTCAAGCGCCATATTGGTCGCCTGAAGTGATTTCAATGCCGTCATTGCGGCAGAGTTCGTCATAATACTGGACACGAAGCGTCCCCTTTTACTTTACACAATACTAGGGACATACTGGCCTGTCCGGTTACAACAAAATGGCTTCATGCCAGTCCAATCCGTCCTCGGACTTGTTGCAGAGTGTCAAAACTAGGGTAATTTACTTGCCAGACTGTTAACCGCCACCGGCCACATTTCTCAAGCTGTGGATGCTAGGCAAATTGGCCACGTCATTGGAAGTTATCACCACCAATTGACACTGATCTCAAATAATCAGGAGGTTTTTGAGCAATCCCGAACTGGAAGCCGTAGGGCTGTTTGGCAAGGTTACCAGTGCCAATTCCCGATAAAGGCCGGGCTCTTCAAGTTCGATTGTAATGACATTGCTATCTGCCAGCCGCAGCACGTCCGGCTCTGGTAAAAGCGTAAAACCAACCCCATTCTTGACGCATTCCATGATTGCTTCGACGCTGTCCAGCACCAGTTTGGAATGCAGGATACCATCCCCGGAGCGGGTCATTTCCTGGGCAATCAATTTGCCAATTCCAGTACTCGGCATGAAGTGCAGAAACGGGGCAACCAACATCATTGCCTTCAACCCCAACGGCCCGAGATTTCGTGGCGCTGCGAAAATAAGTCGCTCCTGCAATAAAATATCAGTCTGCAGCCGGTCATCGGTCTGACCAGAGACCGTCACCACCGCTGCGTCCAATTGTCCGTTCAGCACTTTTTCTTCCAGCTGTTCTGACAATCCGGTTTCAAAATCAAATTTGGCGTCCGGCGCTCGACGCAAGGCATTGGTCAGGAATGTTGGCAACAGCCGGGCGCTGGCTGTCGACACAAAACCCAGACGATAACGACCGGTCAGTTGATCACCCCGCTCGCAAAGGTCAATCATCGCCTGTTCTGCATCAATGACAACTTGCGCCTTTTCAGCAACGGCAAGCCCGAGGGGCGTCAATTTTGGTGGCCTGAACTTACGGTCAAACAGTGAGGCATCCAGTTGTTGTTCCAGACTTTTCATCTGCATGGATACTGCCGACAATGTCATGTTGAGATGTTCAGCCGCCAGCGCAAAGGACTGTACCTGTGATATCTTTAGCAATGTCTTCAAGAGGTGCGTTTGCATCAGATCCGCTCACGACTAAATGGACTTAATTCTGTTTGTGATTGGCGAGGTGATCCAAAGTTGAGACGCACGCGGCGCGATGCACGCGCATCGGGCAAGGGTGGATCTGTTTTGGGCATCCGCCAATCGCAAACCCTTCGGGAAGGACGCGTTTGCACGATAACGGGCGCAAAGGCTCCTGGAGGTATGCCCGATACGACCGGCGGTCCTTTACTTGGTTCTGTCAAAAAAGCGCTCCTTCAGAATGGTTCCATTGAGTCGTGAACGGCTCTTGTTCAAAAACTTTGACTTTGGCATTCAACTTTATTCGATTGATATGAACATAGCTGCGTGTCACGTTTTTGTGAAGCCGAGAGGATTCGCAAACATGTCTCTTTCAACAGATCAGCACGCAGAACTTGTGGCGCGCGCCCGCGCGTTGGCAACAGGGTTTGCCGATAAAGCCGCACATTGGGATCAGACCCGAGATTATTGCTGGGATAATGTGCAAGCCATGCAGCAGGCGGGCCTGATGGGCATGACCATGCCCCAACGATATGGTGGATTGGGTGCGTCTTATCTGACCACGGTTCACGCCATTGAAGAGATCGCCAAGGCCTGCACTTTATCAGCGCGGATATTGGTTGAAGCAAATATGGGCGGAATCAGCGCCATCATGAATTATGGCAGCGAGCAACAAAAGCAATTTTGCGCACCAATTGTACTGGCCGGAAACAAGCCAGCCATCTGCATTATCGAACCTGAAGCCGGAAGCGCAGCAACGGAGATGACCACATCGGCACGTCAAAAGGGCAATCGATACATTCTCAACGGCACCAAACACTGGATCACCGGCGGTGGAGTTTCAAAACTGTATCTGGTTTTCGCCCGGGTATTTGACGAACAGAACCAGGAACTGGGCATTGGTGGCTTCATACTCCACCGTGACCCGGATCGCGGCATCGAGCCCAGGGGTATGACCATCGGCCCAAGGGAGCGCACAATGGGCCTGTGTGGCATGCCGGAAACACTTATTCAGTTTGAAAATGTGGAAGTCGATCCCGAGTTCGCGGTTGTTCCTCCCTCCGGGTTGAAACGGGGTTTTGCCGATTTGATGAATGCCTATAACAGCCAACGGGTTGGCGCGGGCACAATTGCCATGGGCGTTGCTGCCGGCGCCGTTGAGCACGCCAAGCGTTATCTTAAGGAACGCCAACAATTTGGCCGCCCCCTGGCTGAGTTTCAAGGGCTGCAGTGGATGCTTGCCGATATGGACGTCTCGATCCATGCGGCGAGGTTGATGCTGCATGAAGCCGCAAGATCGGCTGAAATGCCAGGATGCACATTTCCTGACAAAACACTCGCCGCCAAAGCCAAACTGTTTGCTTCCGAACAGGCAATCAAAGTGGTCAATGACGCATTGCAGATGTTCGGCGCCAGAGGGTATGGCGACAAGGAACCGCTGGAGCGGATGTATCGTGACGTGCGCATGTTTACAATCGGTGGCGGCACGGCACAGGTTTTGAAAACTCAAATTGCCGGCAGTCTGCTGGGCATGAAAGTACCGCAGACAAGGGACGGCTATCTATCCGGTTCCGAAGAAATGTCACCGATTCTGGCCGCGGCCGAATAAGCCACGCTCAATCGGTGATGGGCCCATCTCCAACACGCGGATGGGTGCGGGCACCATCTGTCACCCCCATGCAGAGCACAATTTCATCGGCCCTTGGCGCATCGCCGACCATGACGGTCATCGTATCAAAATGTGCAAATGACCAGGCTTCATCCTTGTGACCCAGAGGCAGATCAATGGCACATCCCACTGCCCCGACTTTTGCATTTGAAGGTATCAGCGCCTTACCACCATTCACCGCTGCTCGCATCGGCTTGCCGAGCTTTGGATGGATCATTGCCGCACCATGCTCCAGATCACCGTTGGAACCGATAATCGCCGCCTTGCCATAACTGACAGGAGCGGCGCCCAATTGGCTCACAGCCTTTGCCATCAGCTGATCGCCAAGTTCACCGCCCCGGTCGAACAGCGGTGACAGGTCTTCGCCATGTTGGCCGGCAAAAGGATTTGAGATTACCGCCAGTACAGCAACGCGGGTGATCGGATCACACGGCTTGCCGGTTCCGTCAGTCTCAATTGTTTCAACAACCGTCACCGTTTTGCGCAGGTCCATTTCCAACGTTCCCCAATATCCAATTCAACAAAGGTAAGGCAATTTGGGCAGACATAGAACTGGATTCTGGCGCTATTTTTTGGAAATTTTGGGCCAGATTTTATCCGCCGTGCGAATATAATAATCGCGTCTGCGGTCCCAGGAACGGTCCACCGACTTATTGATATTCAAATAAAGTTTTCCATCAACAATACTCCAGACATTGGGATCACCATCGACTTTGTAACTTGAAGCCGCACCATAGGAGCAAAACCCTCCATAGGCAGGCAGATATTTGACTGGATTAGCGAGGAATGTGTCCTTGTTTTGCTGCGACGCAAAACGATAAGTGCCGCCGCCATGCAAAGCGGTGATTTCCTTGCTGCCCTTGATTGGCTTTTTGGATTTGAAATAGGAAACCGGATCAATCCCCCTCAGTGCCAACCCGGAACTTGACAAATTAAGTTCCGCAACAGGACTTTTCGCCAGCACTGAAGATTGCGGTAATGCCACAAATATCAGGCAGGCGGTCAACAGCGTCAGTGTTGGCATCAGGCGGCGAATTAAAGTTTTCATGATCATCCAATCAATTCAATGGAAGTTTGCGTTTCAACCAGCCAGGGCCGGATTTCGAACCCAACATGCCTTCCGACACATTGGTGACATTGGTAAAGCCCAGCGCATTCAGTCGGGCCTTCATTCTACTGGAGCGAACCCCTCTGGCACAAATGAGCGCAACCGGCTGGCTGCGGTCGCCACCAACCAGCGCATCAATACGAGTTACAAATCCATCCTGATGCATGCTGATCTTATGGGCACCTCGACCGACCCCTGTCTGGCGCCATTCAGACGGCCTGCGAATATCAATCAATTTTATCACATTGCTTTGTGACAGTTGATGGACAGTCTCTGCACTGGCCTTTCCATTGTAGTCGGTATCAGCGTGGGCCGGTGTGAGCAGCATCGCCAACACAACCCACAGCAAACCGAGTTTTGCGTAACTGACGTGATTTCCATATGGAAATTTGGCTGAGAACGACAAGGGTGACATGAGGGAGACAGAATCCTACTAAATGCTTGCAGACTAACTTGGTAGATTTGTTGATCGAAACAAAGGCGTTGTTGAACACCAAAAATCACACTTTGGTGTTTTTGATGTCAACATTACTGAGGTCCCGGGCCAATCTGCAACTGCGCCTGCCGGACATTTTGCAGCTGATTGAACACCGCCTTACATATGCGGTCGGTTTCCACGGAGAAAAACTTCTCCGCTGCTTTGCGGTTGGGATGAAACGGATCTTTCACCCTGCCCGACTTGCGCTGTTTAAAATGACTCTTGTTGCCCAGATTGGCGGCCACGGTCTGTTTGGTAAAACCTTCAACAAAGCTACAACGACTGCTGTTCTTCATGAATGCATATTTGACATTCTCCTGCGCCTTCAATCGCAAATCCACGGTCTTCTTTTTGTAGGTTGGCGCTGTGGTCATGAAAATACACGGTACTCCCTGAGGCAATTGCATCATTGTTTTTTCGACATCGCGCAGGGCTGACTGTCGATTGCCCGCCCAGCGATGGGCAGAATTGCCGAGAAACGACAGGATCAGCAATTTAGGTTTGTAATAGTCCTTGGCAAACATCACCTCAAACGGTGACTTTCCCTTTTTACAGAACTGATACTCTCGCCCCTTCCCGATCTGGACATACTTGTTGTTGGTGGAGTTGACGATGCCAAAGGTCGCTGCGTTGGACTTCCATTTCCTGTCCACCTTGCAGACCTTGTCCTTGGACCGGCCCTTGCGCGCCGCCCAGGAGGCCAGTGATGTCGAACGAACACCAATGATGCCAACCGACATGTCGCCGAGCTTTTTCAGACTTTCAACCTGTCCTGTTTTGGGCATGCAACTGTGCTTGATGTCGGAGAAGAAGTTGAGAAACACTGGACCCGAGCCAAAAGCCAACTGGGAATCCCCCAATACCAGAATTGCCGGAGATCTAAACTTCTGCTTTGTCTCAGCAGCCTTTTGTGATGCCCAGACTGAGCCGGTCGGCAAACTGGCCACAGCAATGACCAGAGCATAACAAACAATAATGATACGATGCTTCATCAAGGAGCTGGCCCATACCCACAAACAATTCAGACGACAGCCTGAAGAAAAATCCCTTCACATCCAATTAAACTGTTCTTGAACAGGTACTTGGACTGGCATCTTCTAGCACGAAAGCTTTTGCGCGGGGCGACTAGTGTGTTTTTTGGTAAAGACGACAGGCGCAATTGGCCTCGTTCAGCTTTACACAACTTTACATTCCAGACGAACAGCCGAAACGCAGCTCCCCTATTTTGTCAGTGTGGCAAGGCACCATCCTCACAAATTTGGCGCCGCCGCCATCGCTTTCCCGGTTCTGGGCCTGGTATCGGCCAAGACACTTGTCTGGTTCTGGGCCTGGTTCTGGGAAAGCGGTCGACAACCTCCCCCACCGCGCAATCCAGTAGGCGCCACGAGACGAAGGAAAACACAAATGACCAATGAACAAAAAAACAACGACCGGGTTGAAAGAGCAGCGAAGTCGGGAACCGTAAAACTGACCGCTATCGTTGCCGCAACAACAATGCTGATTGGCGCCTCATTTGGTGTCCAGGCGATCGCTGAAAGCAAGATGTATCAGCACGCCAAGTTCTACATGAACAATTCTGAAACTGCAGATCAGCAATCCTTCGTGCAAAAAGCGGGTTGGGGCAAACATCGCCGCGGCGGCAGACATGGCATGCGTTTTTCGGAGATGAGCGATGCAGAAATTGAAAAGAAGATCACCCGTGCAGTTAAACATGTTTCCATCGAGATCGACGCAACCGATGAACAGGAAGCCAAGATCACTGCTCTGGTTACCGCCGTGGCAAAAGACCTGAAGCCTCTTCACGGGGATTTCAAAGCTGCAGGCGATGAACTACACAATCTGCTGACTGCCGACACAATTGATCGCGCAGCTATTGAGAAAATCCGGGCCGAACGCGTCGCCGAAGCCGATCGTGTCAGCAAAGAACTGGTCAACGCCCTTGCCGATGTTGCTGAGGTTCTCACCCCCGAACAGCGCAAAATCGTGGATGAGCGGCTTGAGCAATTCAAATCCATGCGTGGCCGCTGGCGTCGCGGCTAATGCCGAGATAAGTTACTTTCAATGAGCGACACAATATTACTTGTCGAAGATGATACACGCCTCGCCGGGATGGTCAGCGACTATCTCGGCGAGAACGGTTTTGACGTTACCCATGCCGGGACCGGTGTAGAGGGGATCGATCTTCAAACATCGCGCGGCTTTGACGCCATAATACTGGACCTGATGCTGCCAGATATTGACGGGCTGGAAGTCTGTCGCACGATCAAGGCACACGACGCGATCCCGATCATCATGCTCACCGCCAAAGGAGATCCAATGGACCGCATTATCGGTCTGGAAATCGGCGCTGACGACTACCTTCCCAAGCCATTTGAACCGCGCGAACTTCTGGCTCGATTGCGCGCCATCATGCGGCGCGGCAAGCCAGCCGCAGACGATGCCGCATTGCGCTTTGGCCGGTTGGAAATAGACCCGGCAGCAATGAATGCCCGTCTGGCGGGAAAACTTTGCGAATTGACGGCCCACCAATTCAACCTGTTGCACATCATGGCCAGGTCGGCTGGGCGTGTGCTGAGCAGAGACGGCATTATGGATGCACTGAAGGGCGAAGATCTTGAGGCATTTGATCGCTCCATCGACGTTCACATTTCCCGTATTCGTTCGCAGATTGAAGACGATCCAAAATCCCCCAAACGTATTATCACGGTAAGAGGTGCCGGCTATGTATTTGCCCGGCAACAAGACTGACCGATGATGATCAAGCGCCGCCTCTATCTCCAGATCTACTTCACCATCATCGGCAGCCTGGTTCTGGTGGTGATCGTGGCGGGTGCGATATTTGCACTATTCGACCGGGGTGGTTTCGATGCGCGGGTATTTGACATTACGGCGCATCTGACATGGAAGGCCCTGCCCCCCGCATCCGCATCCCGCGAACAACAGGCGCAGGGATTGATAGATCTGGTTGACGACTTTGACATGGAAGTCACGATGTTTGATGCGGACCGGCGACTGATTGCCGCAACCGGCATTCCGGTTCCCCCGCCGCGTAGAAATTCAAAGGGACATGGCTGGCACCGCCACAAAGGCATTCGGGGTTTCGGCCCGGTTTGGGTGACCCAGTTTCCAGACGGGCGCTGGTTCGTAGTCGATTTGCGAGAACGCCGCGGCGCCCATCCGCTGATTGGCATAATCACTCTTTTGGCCTGCGTATCTTTGGGCATCGGCCTGTCCGCCTATCCGTTTGTGCGGCGCCTGACGGGTCGTCTGGAGCGGTTGCAGGATGGAGTTGAAAAGCTTGGAGCCGGGGATCTTTCGGCCCGCGTTGAAGTGGAAGGCAAAGATGAGGTCGCCCGCCTGGCGACCAGTTTCAACAGTGCCACCAGTCAGATTGAGCGGCTGGTCAATTCCAATCGCCAATTGCTGGCAAATGCGTCGCACGAATTGCGAACACCGCTGGCACGGGTGCGAATGGGCGTTGAATTGTTAAAGAGCAAACCGGATGCAAAACGCCAGCAAGCGCTTGAAAATGATATCGCCGAACTCGATCAACTGATCGACGAAATATTGCTGATGAGCCGTCTCGATACCAATGCCTCGCCGCAGCTCAACGAAATCATTGATGTTCTGGCGCTGGCGGCAGAAGAAGCCAATCGCTACGAAAACTGCGCATTATCCGGCGACATCTGCGAAGTGAAAGGCAATTCCAAACTATTGCGACGCGCCATTCGTAACCTGCTGGACAATGCGCACAAGCACGGCGATCCGCCGGTCCAACTCGCTGTCATTGCTGGTACTGACCGTATCACCATTCAGGTCGCCGACGCCGGTGGGGGTATTGATGAAAGCCAGCGTGAACAGGTGTTTGAGCCGTTCTATCGGGCTCCGGGAAAGCAAAATGTCGAAGGCTATGGACTGGGCCTGGCACTGGTCAGGCAAATCGCAGAAGCCCATGGCGGCAATGTCAGAATTGCAGAAAACGGGCCGACATCGTCGACCGTGGAACTCAGTTTGCCCCGTTTGGCGTGAGGCCGCAGAAGATTTGAAGAGTCAAAACTTGCCGTTGGTATTCTTCCATTCACTGCGCGGTGCAATTTTTTCCCTTGTGTCCCAGTGCTCGACAATTTTTCCGTTCTCCAACCGAAACAGGTCGTAAAAGGCGCTGTGAACGCCTTCGAAATGACCTTCGCAGACACACAAAACAAAATTGCCCTCGGCTAAAATCCGATGGATGGTCTGATAGTCCACTTGCCGTTCGTTATCCGACACTTGCTGCAAAGCGGTTTGAAGTTCGCCCAAATCGTCGCTCAGTCGCGGATTGTGTTCGACATAGGAATTGCCATCAATGAATTCCATCAGCCGCTCAGGCTGTCCGTCGATCAAAACCGCTTCAACAAACTGTCGCACATAAGAGCGATTGCTTTCGGTGCGGTCTAATTCCTTCGACGCGGTTTCCCCATCGACCATGCTGTGACCCGAAGAATTTGGCCCCAGACGCGGCTGGATATTATCCCAATGTTCCACTGCCCGCCCATCTTCAAAGCGAAACACCTCAAAGCCGATGCGTCGCGTTGAAAAGTCGTATTCGGTATGGGCAAACACAAAGTCACCGTCCTCAAAGGCGCGCACGATATTCACCCGTGGAGAGGTTTTGGCCAGCCGCTGGAACAAGGCGACCAATCCTTCGCTGCCCTCATGGGTCTGGGGGTTGTGTTGAATATATTTGGCTTCATCAACCACGGCGATGGGTTCTGGATCACCGGTCTCGATGCTTTTCAGCAGCGCTCGTATTTGGTCTTTCCTGGCAATCGTCAAGATGGTGCCTCCGTTGGTGAACAACTTCGCGTTTCATCGACCAGTTTGTCCAGTCGGTTGTGTTGAAAATCCTA
Organism: Hyphomicrobiales bacterium; assembly: GCA_011087605.1. GTDB lineage: Bacteria > Pseudomonadota > Alphaproteobacteria > Rhizobiales > Rhizobiaceae > Pseudahrensia. The sequence continues at coordinate 21,996 of JAALLE010000039.1, read as the reverse complement.
TTGTCTGCCTGTTTGAAATACCTGCAGCCAAAGAGTGTCAATTTGTGCCAGCTTCTGCGCATCGAGTTTCAAGTCGGCGTTCCAGTAGTCACCGCTTTCAACAAAATAGTCGAGCCGTTTCTCCGCGGCCAAAGCTCGTTCGGCCGCCTTAAGAGAAGCCTGGGCGTTGAGCTGCTGCAATCCATTGCCATGCTGAACCACAAGTGACGATCCCAATTGCTTGGAATCCAGCCGGTCAAAGGTCAATCGCGACTTTGGCTTTTCAGAAAGATTAAGACACAGGCATTGGTTATCAAATGCCATCCAGCGCAATCGTTCAGATTTCGCCTCCAGACATTGAAGGGTAGGATCATCGCGCAACGGATCCGGTTCGCCCTGCCCGTAAAAGTGAGAATCTTCCGGATCACCATCATAGACCATATCACACCCCAAAAACGCCATCAGGCCTGGCTTCAGGGCGGCAAGCGCCCAATAACCTCCGGTAAACGCCATCGTGCCGCCCGCATAAATAGTGCCACCAAACCGATTGTTGGCGGGAACAAACTGATCATACTCGATGACCGACTTGCCGCTCACATTGGTTGGGCGTCGCGATTCTGCAAAATCTTCGGGATAGACCACGTGGGTCCAATCATCGCGCAATTGCCAAGCATTGTTAATCGCGACAATGGCGGAAAAGCCGGACAGATCAAAGTCGCGCACTCGAATTGCATCCGGTGCACTGCCGAGAATCAGGACCGCATTCATCTCTCTTGCAAACCGTTTCACAATTTTCCTTTGTCAAACCAAAATCGGCGCTCCAATATTGCACCTGTATTGGGTTTTACTGTGTCACATTGGCGGGTTGCAATGGAACAATTGAAAACGGTTTGGCTTGTCGGTTGCTGTCTGTTGCTGTTGTGCGCTTTGACAGACATCTCGGCCAAAGCTGGTCCGATTGCAAGGGAACTCTTCGAACGTGGCGATAATGTCGGGGTGCCAAAAACCAGACCACCCCGCGGGATACCTAAGTCTGGCCAGACAGAGGATAAAACCGAAGTCGAAAATCGTCTCGATACTGCTCCAGTCACACAACAAACATCCCAAACGCCAAATCAAAACAGAAGCAAAACCACGCCACTTTCTAAACAGACAGAAATAGAAGTTGATAGTGATACGCAGCCCAGCGCTTGTTTGAGAGAGTTAAAAAAGATCGCGCGCGCGGAACGAACCACCTCCCCCGCCAACAATGACCGCGAATGCATGGTTCCTGATCCGGTAATCCTTCTGCAAACAAACTCGCGGCTTCCCATTCGCTTCGCCACCGGGCTGACACTGGATTGCCCCTTTGCCCTTTCATTGGTGCGATTTGCCAATGACACGGCCCAAGCCCTGGCCCGCCATCATCTAGGTTCCACGATAGAAACAATACAGTCGGGAGAGGGGTTTGTCTGCCGACGCCGAAACAATGCCGCAACCGGAAAACTGTCAGAACACGCATTTGGCAATGCCACCGACTGGACAGGATTCCTGTTTACTGATGGCAGTCGACTTTCAATCAGGGATACCGCACAGCTGGATTCAGACGAAGGTAGTTTTCTCAACAGTCTGCGCAGCGCCGCCTGCGGAACTTTCAAAACGGTATTGGGCCCGGGATCAAATGACGCTCATGCCAGCCATTTTCACTTTGATCTGGGTCGCGCCAAAGATCGAAAAAATCCCTATCGGATCTGCGAATAGTACGGATTTCGTCCAGCCAATTGGTGATTGACAATCCTGGCGGGGTTGATTGTCTTTGGTGGTCAGTTATTGAAACAATAGCCAAAATTCAGGAACTCCGATTGTGTCAAAAAACTCCATGCTCTCCGCCCGATCAATTGCTCTGGAAGTCTCTTCCAAACGGATGACCGCCAAGCAGGCCTTACAGGCTGGTCAAACAGCAATAGATGCCGCAGAATCCAGATTACGGGTGTTTTCGCACCTGCCCAAAAAATTAACTGCGGGCAAAGGGCCCTTGTCCGGTGTTGCCGTGGGCATCAAGGATGTCTTCGACACCTATGACATGCCAACAGGATATGGCTCCAAGATCTATCCCCTCCATAAGCCGGTATCTGACGCGGCGTTGGTTTCAATGCTGCGCCGCGCCGGGGCAACGATTGCTGGCAAAACCGTCACCACCGAATTTGCCTGGTTCACCCCGGGTGCAACACGCAACCCGCACAATCCGGCCTTCACCCCCGGCGGTTCGTCATCCGGTTCAGCAGCGGGTGTTGCCGCCGGCTTTTTTCCGGCCGCCATCGGCACCCAAACCGGCGGGTCTATTATTCGCCCGGCTGCGTTTTGTGGCGTCAGCGGTTACAAGCCAAGCTTCCGTTTGTTCCCGACAGTGGGTCTGAAGCATTTCTCCTGGTCGCTGGATACAATCGGGTTTTTCGCAGCCAGCGCAGCCGACATAGCCTATGTTGCACAAGCCTGTTCGGGCCGTGATCTGGCGATCAACGAATCCAGTCGCAAGGCACCAAATATCGGCATCTATCGCAGTTCCATTGATGACCTGATTTCCCCGGACATGGAGGCCGCATTAAAGAGTGTTGCGAAACTGGCACGATCTGCAGGGGCGAACGTGTCCACCATACGTGGACCAAAGGCGATTGAAGCGGCGCGCGGTGCCCACGCGCCTATTCAGGGCTATGAAGCACCCCTGTCGCTGGGTGATGAGTATGCCCGCAATCCTCAAAAGCTCAGCAAGAAACTGCGTGATTATCTGAAGGATTGTCAGTCGATAACACCGGATGACTATGACAATGCCAGACGCACTGCCAACCGCGCTCGCAAAGCCTGTCACGGCCTGTTCGACAAGTGCGACGTACTGCTTTTACCGTCTGCTCCCGGCACGGCACCCCGAACGCTGAAGTCCACCGGCAATTCCATATTCAATCAGTTATGGACACTAATGGGTCTGCCCTGCGTCAACATCTGTGTCGGACGTGATGAAAACAATCTGCCAATCGGCCTGCAGGTAATCGCCCCCTTTGGAAAGGACAAGCAGGCATTGCAAGCCGCCCATTGGCTGGAAATGATGTTGGCAAACGCTGAAAGTTGATCGACCGGGAAGGCCAAAACGATCTGAATGATCCAGAGCCCTTCAGAACCCGTCTACAACCTGAAAACCTTCATCATCGGCATGGGTCGCCATCCACAGGGCGACCGTCAACGCCGTATCGTCGCTGCTCGGCGGTTTCAACATCCGCGTTTCCACCAGCTTCAAACCGGCAAGCGCAAGCCAGCGTTCGACTTGCTGTGTTGCCATGCCAAGACGACGATGGGCGTGCTGTTCGCGCAGGAACTCTAAATCATGTGGGGCAAAATCGACGATCAGCAGATGACCATCGCGTGACAGGCGCTGTTTTGCATGGCGCAGCGCCAGCGACGGGTCTTCAAGAAAATGCAGCACCTGATGCAGGGTCACCAGATCATAGCGTTCCCCATCGGCCAATTTATAGACATCGAGATGCCGCACCTGAAGATGTTGAATGGCATCACCCGCCAAAGTCGATCTGGCTACAGACTGCATATCGCGACTGGTGTCTATGCCCAGTCCACGTTCAACATGGGGTGCAAACAGCTGCAAAATTCGGCCCGTGCCAGTTCCAAGATCGAGCAGGCTACTGGGATTCTGCGAAAGAGCCATATCCAGCATAGCTGCCTCGACCTGATCTTCGGCCACATGCAATGAGCGGATCTTGCCCCAATCTTCTGCGTTGGCGGCGAAATAATCAGCCGCCCGTTGGGCGCGTAACGCACGAATATCCGCCAGTTTCTCCTCGTCCTCGACGACCACGGCATCGTCGCTGGAAATTGGCTTCAGCACCCCATCGAGAAATCGCCGGACCGGGCCGTTATCCACAGTGCGAAAATAGGCCCAGGCCCCCTCCTGGAACCGCTCTGCAAGTCCGGCCTCGACCAATAATTTGAGATGCCGTGAAATGCGCGGCTGACTTTGATCCAGAATAGCAATCAGATCGCTGACGGTCAGATCAAGCTTGTCCAGTAACGCAAGAAGCCGCAATCGAGTCGGTTCGCCCGCCGCCCGCATCCAGGCGACGGTGTCATCCAGTGAGTTGTTTTTCGTGTCGGGCAAAACCGCACCCCGGCATTTGCGTTTTCAGTCTCGTCCCACCGTGTTACACGACAATTCGAAAACGGCAACCGGCGAACGGCGAACGGAGCAAGCAGTGAAGGCCAACACGCCAAGGCAACGCGCCATCCATAAGGCATTGCGAGCACTCATCCCGTTGGCGCCCTATGCCGACTTTGCACCAATCGCCGAAGCCGCCCGGTCCAAACACATGCGCGACCTTACTCCGGTAAATGGTGCATTTCTCGCAACCATTGCCCATATACGACACCAGCACACCGACTATGACGCCCTGCGCGACGAGGGGTATGATCATGATTCGGCTCGCTATTTCGTCGCTGAAGACATTGAGGAAAAATTGCGAGAATGGGGAAGCAGTCGCGGCCTTGATGGTGAATTTGCTGAGTTCGACACCGAACTCTGAATTGCATCAAGCCCGATAAATCCACTGCTTTGGAATGCGGGCTTCAAACTCCTCGCCGTGGGAAATGGTGCCTTCTTTTTCAACCCAGCCAACCAGACCTCGCAAATCTCGCGATTGTTTGGAAAATTCCCCCTCAATGTCCTCACGTCCGTCAAACTGGGCAGCGATAGAACGACCTGCAGTTCGGCAAGGCAAATTGTCTCCGTCAATGCGGATTGTCGCGCCCCCGTCGAAAAACAGAACTGTGCGAGGCGGCAGTCGAGTGAGGCTTTCGAGGCCTTGCAGCAAAAGGTTGCCACCAATCCACTCAGGCTTTAATTCCGGAATTTCCAGGCGTCGGGCAATTATGCGCAATTCGTCCGGCGCCAATATCGATAATTGCCGTTCGTTGCGCATCTCCGTTCCGCGCTGATACCACGGCTCCCGCGCGCCTGAACGACGCGATATTCCAGCATGAAAATCACCTGGAATACCTTCAAACGTGAGCGGCAGTGTCTCAACCGCTGTGGTGACAAAACCGTCGCCCTCAGCCTTAAACAGACCGGCCACTTTGCCTCGCTTTTTTTGAGCCGCGTGGATCGGGATTTCTTCGCGATGGCTGGCAAAAATATCAGACATGATTTGGACAATCAGTAATGGTGCTTCGGCACAATCGATAAATCAGATGGCCAAAAATTGCCACTTCAAAATTGGCTTACTGAAGATTGGCATGGTGAGCTCGAGATAGGTGTGCTGCGCTTTTTCGGCACTTTTTCATGACCTTGATTTCAACCAATTTCATCGTCAAGATCTGATGACATTTCCCCGGACTCGCGGCACATGAGCTGAGGCACACCCATGAAAATCATACCCAAATCAATCATTACCTTCCTGTCTGTGAGCGCCGTTGCGACCGTCTCCGCCGCCACCTCCGCCGCGGCGGCCGCTGAGACTTTTTCGATCAAGGGTACCAGTGGTGCGGTTTTGAGTGCGGAACCAGTTGCTGAATTCAACAAGCCATGGGCGATGACTTTTTTACCTTCCGGTGATCTGTTGGTCACTACAAAACCTGGCAAACTCTGGTTGGTCACGCAGGATGGCAACAAACAGGCGGTTAGCGGTCTGCCAGATATAGCAGTTGGTGGACAAGGTGGTTTGGGCGATGTGGTTTTGCACCCGGATTATGCCACCAACAATCTGGTCTATCTTTCGATGGTGCAGACTCAGTCCGGTGGTAGTGCGCGTGGAGCCGTGGTTGTTCGCGCCAGATTGAACCTGAGCCCCGCCCCCGTATTGAACGACGTTGAAACCATCTGGACGCAATTGCCGAAACGCATGCGCCGTGGACATTTTTCTCACCGCATCGCCTTTGGACCGAAAGGGTCGAGCCAGGAAGGAAAGCTGTTCATCACTTCCGGAGATCGGCAAGAACAAAAACTGGCGCAGCGCTGGGACATGGCGCTTGGTAAGTCATCCGGCTGAATGACGACGGCACTCCGCCATCGGACAATCCATTCCAGGACAAAGGAGCGCTTGCCAAATCGTTCTGGTCGACCGGGCACCGCAACCTTCTTGGCATCGCATTTGATTCTGAAAATCGCCTTTGGTCGCATGAAATGGGTCCCCGCCATGGGGACGAATTCAATCTGATCGAGCCGGGCCTGAATTATGGCTGGCCGGTTGTTTCCAATGGCGACCAATATAGCGGTGTTGAAATTCCCGACCATGACACCAGACCTGAATTTGCAGCGCCAAAAGCCTATTGGGTACCAAGCATCGCCCCTTCCGGCCTGGTCATCTATTCAGGCGATAAATTTCCCCAATGGAAAGGCAATGCGTTTATCGGCGGGCTTGCTGGCCAGGCCTTGGTGCGCGTGGAACTGAACGGCACCAAAGCTACGGAGGTTGAACGCTTGAAATGGTTTCAGCGGGTCCGCGAGGTCGAACAGGGGCCAGATGGCTATCTGTGGGTGCTCGAAGACCTCGACGGCGGACGCCTGCTAAAGCTCAGTCCGGCCGGATAAGGCGGGGTATACCAATTCTTAAAGCTGGCTTTCTATGGTGCCCAATAACGTCAATTGGGCATCAAGGGCAGCATCATGTCACAGGCAGTAACTCACCAGGCACATTCCGCAGGCTGGTTAAGAAGCGCCAGTTTTGATGGAACCTTCATTGTCGGCATTGCTGCATTGGCAATCGCATCAGGGCTGGTGGTACTGCAAAACCCCAGCATGTTCCCGCTGATCCTGTTTCTCGACCTGTGGGTATTGGGCTATCACCATGTGATTTCAACGTACACGCGTCTTGCGTTTGATTCTGAAAGCCGCAAAGCCAACCAGTTTTTTCTGTATGGCTTGCCGCCCATCGTTTTTGCCGCAACCGTCGGCATGGCTCTCGGCGTTGGGCTATGGACCATCGGTACCATCTACCTTTATTGGCAGTGGTTTCACTACACCCGCCAGAGCTGGGGTGTTTCGCAGGCCTATCGCCGTAAATCCGGTGGCCTGGTCCGAGAGAATGAAACACTGGCAAAATGGGCATTTTACAGCCTCCCGGCCTGGGGCATCGCCTATCGTTCCTATCAGGATCCCGGAGTGTTTCTGGGGTTGGAACTGCGCGTCATTCCGGTGCCGGAATTCGTGGTATACGGCGCAGCAGCGATCGCCATAGCAAGTGTCGGAGCCTGGAGCTGGATGCGCTTTAGAGCGTTTCTCAATGGCGAATTTCCGGTGGCTCACACGCTTTACATGCTGTCGCATTTCGTTGTGTTTGGCACGGGGTATCTGCTGATTGAAGACATCACCTATGGTTGGCTGGTCATCAATGTCTGGCACAACGCCCAATATGTGCTGTTTGTCTGGCTGTTCAACACCAACAAATTCAAGGACGGTGAAACTGCCAAAGCCAAATTGCTGTCAAAGCTAAGTCAGCCACAAAACCGCATTTGGTATTTTGGGTTCTGCATCGCCCTATCTACAGTGATCTACGCTTCCATTTCGGTCAGTATTTCTGCTGCATTTGCCGAAATCGCGGTGCCGTTGGCCCTGGTGATCTATTCAGCGATTAATTTCCACCATTACATTGTCGACAGCTATATCTGGAAAATGCGCAAGCCGACAATCCAGAAAACGATGGACATTGAGGAAGTTCCTCATTGACACTTGTCAACGACCAAAAGGTCTCCTCCCGATCCACCAGCCGTTTCGGCGATGACTATCTGACGTTTGAACGGGCTCGGGGAAGCATTGACGCGCTCGATGGCCTTCGCACATTGGCCATCGTGCTGGTGTTGTTTCGCCACGCTATAAAAGCTGCTGAATCGAAGGTTGGGGCGTCGTTTGAGATCCCACTTCCCTGGGGGTACTGGAACGCATCCATTCCGATGACAAATGGCTGGATGGGTGTTGATCTGTTTTTCGTGCTGTCCGGGTTTTTGATCGGCGGCCACCTGATCAGACGCAGAGAGACATTCTCGTGGAAATCGCTCGGCAAATATTTTGGTGCGCGTGCATTGCGTATCGTTCCGACATATTACTGCGTGCTGTTGCTCGTTGCTTTCGGTGTTATTCCCTTCTTCAAGCCATTGGCACAAGAAACCATGCCATCCCTGGCCTGGCACATGCTTTTTCTGCAGGACTATCTGCCATCAAATTTCGTGATTGCCTTCTGGTCGCTGGGCGTGGAGGAAAAATTCTACATTGTCGCTCCGCTGCTCGTGCTGGGTACGGCACGGGTGAGCAATGTCCGGTACCGGCTTCTACTCCTGGCCGGCCTCACGCTCACACCAATGGCGCTACGCGCCCTCACACTGGAGTTCATCAGTTTCGACTTTGCCAGCTATCGGGCCTATTTCGAAACTTTCAGAAGTCCGTTCCATCTCACGTTTGAAGGATTGTTGATTGGTGTTATATGCGCGGAAATCTATTCCCATCCGGCATTGAAATCCATGATGGTTCATTGGGCAAAACCGATGCTGGCCGTCGGCTGTGCTCTGATTTTTGCCCACCTGGTATCTGTCGATCTGATGGCCCATATCGGCTATTACGACATTTTGGTACAGCCGCTTGCTCTGTCGTTTGGATTTGGCCTGATGGTCATGGCTGCAGCCCTGATAAATCCAACAAGTGGATGGGCAGCATCCAGATTTGGTCTTGTCGGTGCCCGGCTCAGCTACAGCCTGTACCTGGTGCACATGACCCTGATCCCGATCGCAATGGTGCTTGCAGTCTTATCAAATACCGAAGGGTTACTCTGGTTCGCCGTCTTTTTTGCGATTTTTGTCGCGCTATCACTGATGGCATCAATGCTCCTGCATTTTGCAGTTGAAAAACCATTCCTTCAGTTAAAAAGCCGCTTGTTTTAGGACGGATCTGCGCTCAGCGCGAACTCGGTTAGCACGCACAAATGTCATGTTGTCCAGTCAAGACTGGCCAGGGCTTTGCGATCGACTTTGCCGTTGACATTGGTGGGCAATGCGTCGAGTCGTTTGATTGCAGACGGGATCATATAGGCTGGCAAATTATCACGCAGCGGCTCGATATCGTCAATTTTACCATCATGTTCAAACGCCACGACAATGCGGCCCTGCTCGGCTTCCCCTATCACAATCGCCGCAGCTGCCGAGCAGCCAAATTGTCGGCGAAATACGGCTTCGATTTCTCCCAACTCAATTCGATATCCGTGCAGTTTGATTTGGCTGTCCTTGCGCCCCAAATGGATGAGTTCGCCATCAACAACCTCAACAAGATCGCCGCTTCGATAGTATTTTTGGCCATCGTCGGAAATGAACATTCCATCACCAAGGTCAGGATCATAGCCGGCAAATATCTGAGGGCCGCCGAGCAGCAATTCGCCGCTTCCGCCCTCATCGATACTTGGGATAATGCCGTTTTCGGTCTCAATGGCGATGACATTGCCGCCAAACGGATTACCCAGTGGAACGGTTGGAAAACCGTTCAGATCCGGGTCAAACTTTCGGGTGGTGAATGCAATGGTGGCTTCGGTCGGCCCATAAAGATTAAACAGTGGGCCGCCATCTTTGATGAACTGGCAAAAATTGCTGGCGTAGTCGGTGGGCAGTGCTTCGCCGCAAAACAGCGCGGTGCTGAGTTGCCATTTTAATTCTTTGCCTGCCTGCCCACGCGCCGCCGATGCGGCCAGCACCGGAACCGAAAACCAGTGATCCAACTGCATCTTTTCAATATAGACATGCGGCATCAACAGGTCGAATGCGGTTGCAGACACAATGGTTCCACCGTTCGCAAGGGTGACGAATATATCATGGATCGACAGATCAAAACTCAGGTCAAACAACTGGCTATAGCGCCCGCCTTCAGGCATCTGCAGGCAGTCAATAATTCCCGTGACATAGTGTGACAGGCTGCCATAGGAGACCGGGACACCTTTGGGATCACCGGTCGAGCCGGACGTAAACATCTGGTAGGCGATTTCAGTTGGTTTGACTTCGACGTGCTGAATGACGCCATTGTCCGTTGCCAACTGTGCGATCTCATCGCAGATGTCGAGGGTAACCTGGCCAAGGCTGCCTGCAAGGTCGGCGGTTGAAGCATCAAATGCGATCTGATCGACACCGCCAAACTTGGCAATCGACAGTAATCTGTCGCGCGGCAGCGCCGGATTCATCGGAACAAACCGTATCCCTGAAAAAAAACACGCCAAAACGGTGATGTAAGCTTCCAGCTTTCGGGTACTGAGGATTCCCACTGCCCGACATCGGGCAATGCGCTGTTGGATTGCTGCAATCTGCCCCGCCAATTGAGAATAGGTGGTTAGCTTGCGATCAGCGTCTACAGCCGGATTGTCTTCAGTTTCGTGAAGGCGTTTGAGGATGGCTTGGTGAAGGTGTGTCATTGGCAAAGAGCTAACAGACTTGTCTTAGCAATTTGTTTCAGATCACGGCTTGTGCCCACAGATATTTGTCACCTCAGTTGCAGGTGCAAAACTGAGGTGAGAAACCCTGTAAACCAGATATTTGGTCAGCCGATCAACGACCCAACGGTTTGAAGTGAATGCGCTTCGGCGTCAGCGCATTATCACCCAGACGGGCAACCTTGTCTTTTTCGTAGTCTTCAAAATTGCCTTCAAACCATTCCACATGGCTGTTGCCTTCAAAGGCCAGCATGTGAGTCGCCAGACGGTCGAGGAACATGCGGTCATGCGAGATGATGACGGCGCATCCACCAAACTCTTCCAGCGCATCTTCCAGTGCCGACAGGGTTTCCGTATCCAGATCGTTGGTCGGTTCGTCGAGCAGCAGAACATTTGCTCCCGACTTCAGCATTTTCGCCAGATGCACCCGGTTGCGCTGACCACCCGACAGGGTTCCGACTTTTTGCTGCTGGTCGCCTTTGCGGAAATTGAATGAGCCCACATAGGTGCGTGAATTGACTTCATGCTTGCCCAGTTTGATGACTTCAGCACCACCGGAGATTTCTTCCCAGACCGTGGCATTTGGATCAAGACTGTCACGGCTCTGATCGACATAACCAAGCTTGACGGTTTCACCGATGCGCAGGCTGCCACCATCGGGTGTTTCCTGACCGGTAATCATCTTGAACAGGGTAGACTTACCCGCACCGTTCGGTCCGATAATGCCGACAATGCCACCGGCGGGCAGCTTGAAGTTGAGATTTTCGATCAACTGACGATCGCCGAAACCCTTGTTGATACCTTCCGCTTCGATGACCACCTGGCCAAGTCGCTCGGCGACAGGAATGACGATCTGCGTGTCTGTTGGCTTGCGCTGATCTGCAGCTTCCACCAATTCGTTATACTTGTTGATACGGGCTTTCGATTTGGCCTGACGAGCTCGTGGGCTGGTGCCCATCCATTCCCGTTCGCGGTCGAGCTGGCGCATGCGCGAATCCTGTTCGCGGCCCTCTTGAATCATGCGCTTTTTCTTTTTCTCCAGATATGCAGTGTAATTGCCCTCGTATGGAATACCGCGACCCCGGTCGAGCTCCAGAATCCAGCCGGTCACATTATCGAGGAAATAGCGGTCATGGGTGACGATCATCACGGCACCCTTGAAGTCGCGCAGGTGCTTCTCAAGCCAGGCAACGGTTTCAGCGTCCAGATGGTTGGTCGGTTCGTCGAGCAAGAGAAGGTCAGGCTCCGACAGCAACAGCCGACAAAGCGCAACCCGGCGACGTTCTCCACCAGACAGTGGTTTTACATCAGCATCGGCTGGCGGGCAGCGTAGCGCATCCATCGCCATATCGACCTTGGCGTCCAGATCCCAAAGCCCTTCGGCGTCGATCTGATCCTGCAGTTTCGCGCCCTCTTCCGCAGTTTCGTCGGAATAGTTCATCATCAACTCGTTGTACCGGTCGAGGATGGCGGTTTTTTCAGCAAGACCCGACATGACGTTTTCACGCACGGACTTGTCTTCTTCCAGTTGCGGTTCCTGCTCCAGGTAACCGACCTTGGCCCCTTCTGCGACCCAGGCCTCACCCTGCCACTCCTTGTCGATGCCGGCCATAATTTTCAGCAGCGATGATTTACCTGCACCGTTGGGACCCAGTACACCGATTTTGGCATCGGGGTAGAACTGCAGGTGGACATTGTCCAATACCTTCTTGCCGCCGGTATAGGTCTTGGTCAGGCCTTGCATGTGGTAGATGAATTGACGAGCCATGAGGACTGTCTCCGCGAAACGAGCGTTGGACAAAAAGTCTGCGCAACTGAATGAAATTTGTTGCAAGCCATGTAGCGGCTAGCCACTGTGAAAACAAGTGAAGCAAACAAGGAATATCTGCATGGGAACAGCACTTATTATCGGTGCAGGCGAAGGTTTGTCTGCCTCACTGGCCCGCAGACTGGCCAATAGAGGCCATAAACTTGTCCTGGCGGCGCGCAATCCCGACAAATTGACCAGTTTGGCAACCGAAACGGATGCCATTACCATTGCCTGCAATTCAAGCCAACCTGACGACATGAATGCTGTTTTTGAACAGGTGGACCAGCTGGCACAACCTTTGGATGTTGCAATCTACAATCCATCGGCGCGGGTTCGAGGATCAATCACGGAACTGGATCCCGAAGCCGTTAAAAACGCCATACTGGTCACTGCCTACGGCGCCTTTCTCATGGCGCAACAGGCTACCGCCCGCATGATACCGAACAATTCCGGTGCGATCCTGTTCACCGGTGCTTCGGCGGGCGTCAAAGGCTATCCAAATTCGTCTACTTTCGCGATGGGCAAATTTGCGCTGCGCGGCCTGGCGCAAAGCATGGCTCGGGAACTCCATCCACAAGGCATTCACATTGGCCATTTCGTCATCGATGGAGGCATCCGCAGCAGCGGTCGACCCGGGCGCGGCGAGCCTGCAGACAATCCCGATTCCATGCTTGACCCGGATGCAATCGCTGACAGCTATTTGCATTTTCTCGACCAGCCCCGGTCAAGCTGGGCCTGGGAGATCGAGTTGCGGCCATGGGTTGAAAAATTCTAGGAGACGGCACCTTGAACTGGATATCGTCACAGCTTGAATTGCCCGAAAGTGCCTGTTTGCAGCTCTATCATCAACTGCCGGACGGGAAGCACAAAGGCATCATTCAGATCAACCACGGCATGGCCGAACATGCAGCACGATACCAACGTGCTGCCGAAGGCCTGATTGCTGCAGGATACGGCGTATATGCTCATGATCATCGAGGACATGGCCAAACCACGGCTCCCGGATCATCGCCCGGCATATTCGCCCGACGGGGAGGCTGGGATGCAGTGATCGGCGATGTTGCCGCGATCAATCAACATATCCAAACGTGCCACCCGGAAAGTCCCATCATCTGTTTTGGCCATTCCATGGGGTCCATCATCGCTTTCAACTACGCCTTGCAGCATCCGCAGACGATCAACGCCGCAGCTTTTTGGAATTCCGGTGTTGAAACTGGCCCCTTGGCGACCCTGTTTTCGGCAATTCTGCGTATTCAACGCATGTTCAAAGGTTCCGATGTGCCCAGCGGTCTTGCCCAGAAGGCAACATTTGAAACCTGGAACAAGGAATTTGCTCCCAATCGCACCGATTTTGACTGGTTGTCCCGCGATCCGGCTGAAGTCGACAAATATGTCGCTGATCCACTATGCGGTTTCCCGGTATCAATTGGCCTGTGGCTGGATGTGTTGAAGGGGATTTATTTCGCCGCCGACGACGCAAATCTGAAAACACTGCCAAATGACCTGCCCATCCACCTACTCGCCGGTATGGAAGACCCGTGCACCGAGAGGGGCAAGGCCGTTGCCAATATTGCGCGACGACTGGAAACCACAGGAATGGTCGACGTTACCTTGTCGCTGCTGCCGGATACACGGCATGAAAGCCTTAACGAGATCAATCACGAAGCAACTCTGAACGGTTTTGTCACGTGGCTGAACGATAGATTTGGCTGATCAATTCGTCTTCTTGTGGAGGGTCTCCCGGTGAAAAATGTAAATTGCCGACACAACGATGATAGCCGCCCCTGCAATGGTGTAGATGTCGGGAATTTCCTGAAACAGAACATAGCCTAAAATGGCAGCGTAGATCAGTTTGGTATATTCAATATTGCCAATCACGCTGACTTCACCCAGGCGCAAAGCCCTGATCCCGACCCATTGACCAACGGCCGCCAGCACGCCCATGGACAACAGCAATAGCAGGCCCATCAGATCGGGAGTTCTCCAAAGCCAGATCAGCGGCAACCCGGCCAGCAGACCAACGAAAATCGCCTGATAGGTCAGCAAGGTCGCAGTTGTCTCTACTTGCGACAAACGCCGTACGGAGACGATGGCGATCGCAGCCCCCAATGCACCGGCCAGTGGAATAAGTGCATAGGAATTGAACAATCCTTCGGTACCCGGGCGCATGACAATCACCACGCCGATAAATCCGATGACAATGGCAGTAATTCGGACCTTGCCCACCGGTTCATTCAAAAACCACATGGCCAGCAGGGCAACAAAAAAGACCTGCGCAAAGGCCAGGGTTGTTGCTGTCGTCAAAGGCAATACAGCCACCGCCCAGATGCTGCAGGACAAGGCAACAAAAGCGCCCGAAAGCCTGATTGCATGGGCCTTGATGTGTGGGGTCTTCAAACTGTCGGGAAATGTCGGGGCTATCGCCGGCAACGAGGATATCAATACAACCAGCTGCCGAAAGAACAGAATCTGCAGGACATGATAATCCTCGATTGCGACCTTTGCCAGCGCTGCCGTGAAAGCAAACATCGCAGCCGCCACCAACGCCCAGCCAATACCGCGCATGTTGTCAATGGTCATATCAGCGGCCATTGCGTGTCATTCCTTAAAATTCAGACTGATTGATATCGCGGAAACGAGCTATCCAACCGAACGGTGGTTGTGCAACCACATGGCTAGACCACTCTTAGCTCTTCATACGACACCATAACGTGTTGCTGAAATGCAGGACGGTTTTTTATCTTCCCATAATAATCACTCAGGGCCGGCAATTCTGATCGCACAATGTCGATGTCGTAGTATCGAAACAGGACATGGCCAAATTGTATGTCCGCCAATGTCAATTCATCACCAGCCAGAAATGAGTGCTTCATCAGCCGGGCATTCGCGATGCGAAGAAAATGTTCCAGTTCATCAGTCGCCTGTCTGATGGCAGAGGGATCGCGTTGGCTGGAATGCGTTCGCACAACGCGCCAGAAAATTGGAGCGGTGAATTTGAGCGCCACATTCAATTTCGCCCATTCCGCCCATCGGTCGACATTTGCCCGAGCAATGAGATCCCGGGGCCAAAACTCTTCTCCACCATAAGCATTTGCCAAATAGCGCAGAATACTGCCAGTTTCCCATAGCGGCGGATTGTCTTCATCCTGGAGTACGGGAACGGTGCCATTCGGGTTCAGCGCAAGAAATTGCTCACTATCATTGCCACCGAAGCGGTGACCAATATCGATGCGCTGATAGTCAAGACCCAACTCACCAATACACCACATGAGTGCCTGCACATTGGAGGAAGTTTTACGTCCCCAGACAGTCAGCATAATGAACCTCCTTGTTACGAACGATTGTTTCGCCCTGATTACCGCGTCGGGTCGGGCGAAACAGCTACCAATTGCTTGCCGAAATTTCCACCTTCCAGCAGTTTCATGAATGCCTGCGGTGCAGATTCAAGTCCTTCGGCAATGGATTCGCGGTAGACCACCTTGCCCTGCGCGATTAGTGCCGATACCTCCTTGAGAAAATTCGGAAACTGATCGTAATGGTCAGTAATAATAAACCCCTGCACCGACAAGCGATTGACGAGAATGGTTCGCCAGACTTTTGGCATGATGTTTGGTCCGCTCGAAATACTACCTCCCAGGGCACCTGCATTATACCAGCCGATCATGCCGCATACCGGAATACGACCATGAACGTTCATCAATGGCAAAACAGCTTCCAGTGTTTTGCCGCCAACATTTTCAAAATAGATATCCACACCGTCTGGACAGGCCTGAGCCAGTTGCGAACGCAATGCGGACGCATCTTCTGCGGCGCGATGATCAAGGCAGGCATCAAATCCCAATTGTTCAACCGCATAGGTGCACTTTTCTGCACCACCAGCGACACCAACCACTCTCAAGCCTTGAGCCTTGGCCAATTGCCCGACCAATGAACCAACCGCCCCGGTTGCAGCACCGACGACCAGCGTTTCTCCGGATTTGGGTCGCCCATGGGTATTCAACCCGACATAGGCCGTGATGCCCGGCATACCCAAAACGCCCACCGCTGTGGACAGAGGTGCAATTGAGGGATCAAGCTTGCGCACACCCTGCCCTTTGCTGATTGCATGGCTCTGCCATCCAAGCCGGTCTTCAACAAAATCTCCCACCGCAAATTTTGGATGGTTCGAGGCAATCACCTCACCGACACAGCCACCTTCCATCGGCGCATCAATGGCAATTGACGCGGCATAGCTTTTGCTGTCATCCATCCGTCCACGCATATAGGGATCGAGCGACAACCACAGGGTTTTTACCAAAAATTCCCCGGGACCCGGCTCCGGCATGTCGATGCTTTCAAGACGAAAGTCAGTGGCTTTCGGCGCACCCTGTGGTCGGGCCGCCAAAACAATTCGTTGCATGGTCTGGGGAATAGAGGTGGACATGGAAGTTCTCCCGGATAAAGTTTCGCCCAACAGCTTAGAGTCGTTGTGTTCGGTAGGGAACCGGAAGTCGCATCAAATATTCCCTATTTGTGGGCGGAATGAAAAAACCAGGTGGGGGTGAAATCGACGATGAGTGTGATGACGCTACAGCAGGCGGCCGATCATATGACCTCAACAGATCCAAGGTTTGCCCTGGACACGAAATCGATCCGGGGCGTCGACTACACAATATTAAAAAATGCCCCTGAAAATCTGCGCGCCATGCTGCAACAACACCGGTCAGCCCATGGCAAGGGGTTGGACGATTATCTGGTCTATGGCGACGAGCGCTGGACCTATGATGAATTCTGCCGCGATGCAAATCGCCTCTCGGATGTGCTCAGCCGAAAATTGGGTATCAGGCCTGGCGATAAAGTTGCGCTTGCCATGCGCAATTACCCGGAATTGCTGATTGCCAAAATGGCGACAATTAATATCGGCGCTGTAATTGTATTCATGAACGGCTGGTGGACCACCGAGGAGCTGGACTATGCACTGGAGGACAGCGGTGCAAAGCTGGTCTTTGCCGACAGCGAACGCCTTCAGCGCCTGCAACCGCTGGTTGACAAACGCGGACTTCGTTTGATTGGCGTGCGCGGCGACGAGGGTGACGGCGAGGGCAGCGGCGAGGGCAGCGGCGAGGTCGGCGGCGAGGTCGGCGGCGAGAGCAAGGCAGGACTGGATTTTTCAGAACTGATGCAGATGGCCGAAAGCGATGCATGGCCAACAAACCCCATTCATCCTGATGATGATTTCGCGGTCATGTATTCGTCGGGCACAACCGGGCATCCAAAAGGCGTCGTATTAACCCATCGCGGAGCGGTATCGGCCATCTACAGCTGGTGGCTGACCCAGTTGTTGATGCCATTGATGGTGGAACCGGAAATATTGGCACAAAAACCGGTTCGCCCTCAGGCCGCCCTGGTCATCACGCCGCTGTTTCATGTCACGGCCACCCATTCCATGTTTCTGCTCAGCATTCCCATGGGTTCCAGGCTGGTTCTGATGTACAAATGGGATACGCAAGAAGCCATGAGGCTGATTCAGCAGGAACAGATTACCCGTTTCATGGGCGTTCCAACCCAGTCCGCCGACCTGATGGAAACAGCGCAACGCCTCAAAATCGAACTTCCATCGCTGGAATTTGTTGGATCCGGCGGTGCCAAGCGTCCTCCCAATCAGGTAGCTCAATTGCAGGATTGTTTTCCTCAGGCAGCGATCGCATCCGGCTGGGGCATGACAGAGACCAACGCGATTGGAATCGGAATTATGGGTCCCGACTACGTGGCGCATCCGACCGCCGCGGGCCGCCTGTATCCACCGCTGCAGCAATTAAAAATTCTAGACGACGACGGCGCCCAGATTCCAAATGGCACCGTTGGCGAGATCGCCGTCAAAAGTGCGGCCAATATGCGCTGTTATCTGAACCAGCCGGAAGCAACCGCAGAAGTGCTGAACGATGGCTGGTTGCGCACCGGCGATCTGGCATGGGTGGATGACGAAGGTTATGTCACGATTGTCGACCGCAAGAAAAATATCATTATCCGGGGCGGGGAAAACATTGCCTGCCTTGATGTGGAGGGGGCATTGCACCGGCATCCCGCCGTGCAGGAAGCAGGCGTTTTTGCGGTTCCCGACGAGAGGTTGGGCGAAGTGGTAGGGGCCGGCATTCAGATCCGAACGGGCCATTCGGTCGATGCAGCGGAACTGAGAGAATTCCTCGCAGACCATATCGCGGCATTCAAAATTCCCGACCATTACTGGTTTCAGAGCGAAGACCTGCCCCGTGGCGCCACCGACAAAACTGATCGCCGTGCACTGCGAGACCAATGTCTGGGAACATAAAATTCAAAACCGGATGGCGTGACGGGCGGCTATGGCGGTGGCATTTTGACCGGCGACGTGGCCTTCGTTGAAACTGTGCATAATGCCAATCTGCAATGAGGCGTCCTGTTCCGGCCAGTCAATGCCATAGCTCAAACCGATATCGATCTGCCGATCCTGCGGCGTCAGATTGGCAGTATGATCCTGATATAGGATCGTGCCGTCCCTGGTGCGACCGGATGGCAGCGTCAGCACCATGCCGGATTCTTCGATCCGCATTGGTTGGCTGGCCCAGATGGTCAGCTGGTCGTTTCCAGTGAGCACAGCAGACTGCTGCAGCCCCAGTTCAAAGCCGCTGTAGATCGCCATATCCATTTTGGAAATCAGGCTGGCCTGGCCGCCGCCCTCGCCGCCACCTGCCGCGACGGATCCAAGTTCAATGCGACCGGTTAGGGTCAGGTCTTCGTTCAAGCTGTGGCACCATGCCAGTTGGCCGGTGGCCAATTCCGTGGTGCCGCCAAACCAGATGTCATCATGGCCGGAAATACCAAGAAAGGGCCCCTCTTCAGCCACCAGACTGGTTGAAAGTTCGATTTGGGTCGCCCCAAGTTCAATACCATAGCGCAGGCCGAGGCCGGCAATTGAGCCTTCTTCGTTATTTCGGTTTTCACCGGCAAAGCCGAACAGGCTGAGACTGTCCATCCCGCCTGGCAGTATGGCACCGTGGCCGCCCTCGCCGCCGCCGCCCTCGCCGCCGGTGAACTGCCAGGTGGCGTAGGCTGTATCACCGAGCAGAGCGCCCAGCCCTGTGGCATTGGTGGCATAGGAGATGTGCAGGCCACCGAAATGTGGGGCTACGGTTGTATCACCACTGGTAAAGCCGAAGGTTGCAAGCCGTTCGCTGCCGCGGACGACGTGCTGAAATTCAAATTCGCTTGGCAGGCCGATGTTGGTCATCTGTTGCGATGCGGTCATTGAGTAACGGCCCGCTGAATAGTTGACCGGTTGGCTTGTATCATACTGTTTCAATCGCTGCAGCAGGGTGCGGGCGGTATCGCTTGTGTCCTGCTCGCTCACCAGATTGATTGCGGGAATTGAAAAATTACCGTTCAGGGCGTCGAATGTGGTCAGTGGCACGGAAAGGGATTGCTGCAACGCCCTCATGCTGCCGGTGGGTGCGGTGACATTCGCATCGGACAAAGCGGTGCGGTTAGCGGACTGAACCGTGGTTCCGCCCAGCAGGCTGAGACCACCAATCGGACTCAGGGCGGCAGCCACGTCCATGATGCCGTGTCCCCATTCAAGGGAATAGGAATGACAGACGGCGTTATTGTTCCAACAACGGTCTTCAAGGGTAACAGTCGCATCGTAACCGGGCTGACCAGGCGTCAAGAACCAACTGTTGTTGGCACTGGCGAGAAGCCGCGCTGTCCAATCCGCTGGGGACAGGTTTGGAAACGCCTCGGCCAGCAATGCCACAGCACCTGCAACCTGAGGGGCAACAAAGGAAGTGCCTGCTCCACTGACATAGCCACCACCTGACCTGGCAATCCGCACATGACCATTGCCCGCCAAACACCATGGGGCACTGAGATTGCAAGGACCTGAATCACAAATGGCCTGAACTACTTTTCCATCGCTATCCAGTTTGAATCGCCCATTGATGACCGATATCCAAGCGTCCCGCAGTTCCGCGTAAAAATGTGGCAAATCCGTTGGTAGTGAAAGCCAATCCAATCCAACATCCTTTTTTTGGTTAGGCTTAGTAAAAACAACAACTCCAGATTCCTGGAAGTCGTCATACCGCTCTGCCAAAATATCGTGACTTATGGCACCACCGACCAAAATCCATTCACCCCAGCCCCAACTATTGCTCAATACCACAGCACCGTGCGACAGGGCAATTTCGGCCGTTGAACCCGCATCCATGGACATCAACAACAGGTCAGCCTCCGGCGCCACCCCCAATAACTCACCTCCCGAGAAACCGCCTGCGGCAACAACTCCAACAGCGGTCCCATGACTACCCATACTCGGATTTTCCTCGATTGTCGGACAGTTCGTGGTCTCATCAACAAGGCATTTAACGTTGGTTTTTACCAGCAAATCCGGGTGGGAAACGTCAATTCCGCCGTCAGAAATCGCGATCAACTTTCCTTTGCCGGTCAACCCCGCAGCCCAAGCCTTGTAAACATTTGTCAGGGTGAAGGGGTGGGCAAAACCGTTAGTCCCACCGTGAGTAGGTGCCGTGGCCAGATATTCCGGATACCCCAAAATAAATTGCTCGATTTGCTCGATATCGTAATAGGTGTCGTTGTCCGTATTTTCCAACTCGGCAATTACGGCATCCAAGCCGCCGCTTCCATGATCCGCCCAAACCTTTTTGGCCGCGGTCAGAAACTCCAATAAATTTGAAATATCCACGTCGGTCGGATCATCTGGTTCATCTGGATCAACTGGTTCATCTGGATCAACCGGATCAGATGTCACAACAGAATCGGTTGAGCTGCCCCCGCCCCCACACGCACTTAAATTGAAGGCTAATAATGTGAGTATACTAATGCGGCAAATCCATAGAACTAGTCGCTTCACACCAGCGTCTCCCAGAACCACCCTTCATCGGAAGAACCTCCGATGTCCGGGAATCAATACTTCTGAGAAGTTAGCTTCCCTGCACCTGTGCGCACCACGGCAGGAATATAATTTGGGGACTGCACAAATATGCAAATCGTCGATAAATCAGCGGGTTATCGGGCGCACCAGACCTTCCTGTCAACGCTGGCTATCAGGTGTCCTCCTGTGTGTTTGAATTGCAACGAGAGAGCGTGGCTTCACCGCGCCCCTCGTTACCCGCTAAAACCGGATGGCGTGACGGGCGGCTATGGCAGTGGCATTTTGACCGGCGACGTGGCCTTCGTTGAAACTGTGCATAATGCCAATCTGCAATGAGGCGTCCTGTTCCGGCCAGTCAATGCCATAGCTCAAACCGATATCGATCTGCCGATCCTGCGGCGTCAGATTGGCAGTATGATCCTGATATAGGATCGTGCCGTCCCTGGTGCGACCGGATGGCAGCGTCAGCACCATGCCGGATTCTTCGATCCGCATTGGTTGGCTGGCCCAGATGGTCAGCTGGTCGTTTCCAGTGAGCACAGCAGACTGCTGCAGCCCCAGTTCAAAGCCGCTGTAGATCGCCATATCCATTTTGGAAATCAGGCTGGCCTGGCCGCCGCCCTCGCCGCCACCTGCCGCGACGGATCCAAGTTCAATGCGACCGGTTAGGGTCAGGTCTTCGTTCAAGCTGTGGCACCATGCCAGTTGGCCGGTGGCCAATTCCGTGGTGCCGCCAAACCAGATGTCATCATGGCCGGAAATACCGAGAAAGGACCCCTCTTCAGCCACCAGACTGGTTGAAAGTTCGATTTGGGTCGCCCCAAGTTGTAACTACCCAGCTACCCCAACCTGATGCTTTTATAGACGGCCCATCAGAC
>JAALLE010000145.1 GCA_011087605.1 Hyphomicrobiales bacterium | reverse complement strand
TCAAATTGTCGCACCTAATGGCAGCAGAAATAGGGTAGCTGAGTAGTTACAATTTATCGGCATTGATAGCGAAGGGGCATTCCAGGAGAAATGGAACGTTCCCGCTCATACCGTTCATGTACTGCCGCAGGATCTGGACCTTGCACACGCGGCATTGATCGAACCGCTTGCGGTTGCCTGCCACGATGTTAAGCGCGGACGGGTTGTTCCGGGCGAAGACATTCTGGTGATAGGTGGTGGCCCCATTGGCATGCTGGTGGCGCTGGTGGCTCGAAATGCCGGTGGCAATGTTACAATATCTGAAATCAATGAAAACCGTCTCGCCTATGCTGCAAAGTTGGGTTTCAACACCCTCAATCCAAAAATCGACGATGTCGCCAAGGTGATGCACGATACAACCGGTGGCAAAGGTGCCGATGTGGTTTTTGAAGTCTCGGGCAGCCAACCCGGCGTTGATCTGATGACCGAGGCCGCGGCCACTCGCGGTCGAATTGTCATGGTCGCGATACACGCGACAAAACCGACTGTGGATCTGTTCAAGTTCTTCTGGCGCGAGTTGGAAATGGTTGGCGCGCGCGTCTACCACAAGGACGATTATGATGAGGCAATGAAGCTTCTCGACGAAGGTGTGGTTGATTGCGCAAGCTTCATCACAGACATCAAATCGCTCGATGAAATTCAGGGAGCCTTTGAAGCGCTGACAAGCAATCCAAACGCAATGAAATCAATGATACGCATTTCGGAGACCGCAACATGAGCATTATGGATTCATTTGATTTGACCGGAAAAACTGCTCTGGTGACCGGCGCCAAACGCGGCATTGGACGCGGTATGGCCGAAGCACTTGCGTCTGCAGGCGCCGACATTATTGGTGTGAGCGCGTCGATGGACGGCAATGGCGGCGCGGTTGGTGATTCAGTGCGCGCCATGGGAAAAAACTTTTCCGCCTATCAGTGTGATTTTTCAAACCGCGACGCAGTGCGCAGCTTTGCAGCGCAGGTTCTGGCCGATCATCCCACAATCGACATACTGATCAACAATGCCGGAACTATTAAGCGAAAGCCCGCCGCTGATCACGAGGACGAACTTTGGGATGAAGTCATTGAGGTCAATCTATCTGCCCAATTTGTGCTGACCCGCGAAATCGGCAGGAGCATGGTGGAGCGGGGCAGCGGCAAAATCATTTTCACTGCCTCCCTGTTGACCTTTCAGGGCGGTATAACCGTGCCAGGATATGCGGCTTCCAAGGGCGGGGTTGGTCAACTGACCAAAGCATTCGCCAACGAATGGGCGGCCAAAGGCGTTAATGTCAACGCCATTGCACCGGGCTATATCGCGACTGACAATACCCAGGCGCTTCAGGACGACGCGGATCGGTCAAAATCGATTTTGGAGCGCATTCCGGCCGGTCGTTGGGGACGCCCTGAAGATTTCGCAGGACCAGCTGTTTTTCTCGCCTCTTCCGCATCTGACTATGTGTGCGGAGAAATTCTGACCGTCGATGGTGGCTGGATGGGTCGATAAGGCCACAACAAACGGATTATCCATGAGTGAACAATTAGACTTATTGGCCATCGGTGAAGTCATGGCGGAGCTTCGTCGTGACGGCGGCAAAAGCGGTGATGGCGGCGGTTTTCAGGTCGGATTTGCAGGCGACACGTTCAACACCGCAGTCTATTGCGCCCGCGCTTTGGGCGATGACGGGTCGGTTGGTTATTTCACGCGCGTTGGATCAGATCCGCTATCGCAGGACCTGATTTCCATGGCAAGGCAGGAGGGTTTGGATGATTCCTACATTGCGCAGGACACCGATCATCTGATTGGAATCTATGCTGTATCGACCGACGCAACCGGGGAAAGAAGCTTTTCCTATTGGCGTGAGAATTCGGCAGCACGCCAACTGTTTACGCATGACGAAAGCGTCAGTGCCCTGCCCGCTGCCCGGGTCACCTATTTGTCCGGCATCACGCTGGCAATCATCAGCGAGCCGGCACGCCGCAGGTTGATGGACCATCTGGCGGCTCAATCAAGCAGCGGAAGAACTCTGGTGGCATTCGATTCAAACTATCGCCCCCGTCTTTGGCAAGATCAGGCAACCGCCCGCAAGGTGATGGCCGATATGTGGGACATGGCCGACATTGCCCTGCCCTCGATTGATGACGAGATGGAACTATTTGGAGAGACTACCGAACAGGCAGTCATCACTCGCTTTGCAAAAAAGAGCTGGGAGGCATGTGCCATCAAGCGCGGGGTGAAAGGGCCGGTCAGCCTGACGCTTTCGCCAGAGCATGTGCCCGACTTTCCTTCGGCACAAAAAGTCGTCGACACGACCGCCGCGGGAGATAGTTTCAATGCGGGCTATCTAGCGGCCTACTTGCAAGGATCAGATGAAGCAGATTGCCTGAGTGGCGGTCATGCCCTGGCATCCAAGGTGGTTGGAGGTCGCGGCGCGATCATCTCAGAGGTATAATCAACACCCAAAACTCTTTCGACGCAGAAAGATTGAATGATGATCGATCACACAGGCATCAGTGTCACAGATTTTGAAAAAGCCAAGAATTTTTACGACAGGGCATTCGCACCGTTAAATGCTTCACTGCTGTATGTAGTACCCAAGCAATTTACAGATGGTGTGAATGTCGGTGGATATGGCCGAGACAGGCCGACTTTTTGGATTTCTGAAGGCAAACCACAAAACCCGCCACTGCACATTGCCGTGACCGCACAAACGCGCGAACAGGTAGATGCCTTTCACGTCGCCGCACTTGCTGCGGGAGGTGCCGACAACGGCAGTCCCGGCCTGCGCCCCCATTATCATGAAAACTACTACGGTGCATTTGTGCTTGATCCGGACGGAAACAACATTGAAGCAGTGTGCCACGCGCCCCCCGATTAACTCGCGGTGGTACCACTCAACGATAGGCCACCACGGTTCTGCCATTGAATGATTATTCTACAAGTTCCGGATAATCTATGGGGAAGCCTCAACCCACAATTTGTGATCAATATGCACTATTGTTTGATGTTTAGGCTGCTTCAACCGATGGGCATCAGTCCAGACTGTGGTAGAAATAGCCAATCAAGTGGAATGTTCAGGGATTTCTGTGTCCAGACTCAACAAATCACAAATCAGCCGTAAGATCGGTCGGAGAGCGCGAAAGGCCTCATCGTCGCCACGACTGCGCGCGCAGGTCAGAAAATTGCAAAGCAAACTGCGTGAACAGCAACAATTTATTGACAAACTGCCTTTCGATTCCACGATCAAATATCGCGAACGGTTGGGCCGGGAAGAGTTTTTTTACCTGACATTTCGGGCACTCTCCTTCAACCAGATTGATGGGGATTATGTAGAGTTCGGCAGCCATGGAGCCACAACATTTTGTCTGGCTTACCATCAAGCTGCATTACATCGCCACAAGGCCAAGCTTTGGGCGTTTGACTCGTTTCAGGGATTCCCCGAACAGCGAGATGCACTGGATGAACATCCCAAATGGCAAAAAGGGCGCATGTCCACGTCGCTGGATAAATTCCATCAGCTCTGCCGATCGCGCGGCGTACCGCGCTCAGCCTACAAGGTTTTCCCAGGTTATTTCTCTGATGTCCTGCCGAACCTACCGGTGGACGATGCACCCGACAACATTGCGCTCGCCTATGTCGATTGCGATCTCTATTCCAGCACTATGGACGTCCTTGATTTTCTGACCCCGCGTTTCAAACACGGTATGGTAATCGCCTTTGACGATTATTATTGCTGGTCAGATACTCAGGCATCTGGCGAACGCATGGCAATGATGGAATGTTTCGGAAAACTTCAAAAATGGGAACTGATCCCTCATCTGCAATTTGGCTGGCACGGCCTTTCCTTCGTGGTTCAGGAAAAACGGCCGGGCACGACACTCTGGCAGCCTTCGTTCTAAAGCCGTTCAAGAAGCATCAGCAAATAAAAGCATCTGACTGATGTCGCCGGAGCCGAATTGGCTCCGGGACGCATCCGGTATATTAAAGAACTTTTTCCGTTATCCAGATATCCGGCTTACCGATGACGCCAATGTCGTCCATCAAACCCTTCAGATTCGGCAGTGACATGTAACGTTTGACGTCATCCATGCTGGAAAAGTCATGGACAACCGTCAGCCTTGTGGGATCCTCAACGTCCCGCTGAACAGCATCGGCCGACATGTTGAGGTCGCGCTGCAGGTCATAATACTTCCTGTATCCTTCATGCCATGCGTTAAAATCCTTGACTTGATGACGCACAAAAACCCTGAACATTTCTTTCTCCTTCGTGTTTGTTTCGACTGCACGATAGGATTGACACATTCATCGTTCTGC
The DNA here is from genome assembly GCA_011087605.1 of Hyphomicrobiales bacterium. Lineage (GTDB taxonomy): Bacteria > Pseudomonadota > Alphaproteobacteria > Rhizobiales > Rhizobiaceae > Pseudahrensia. The sequence continues at coordinate 2,994 of JAALLE010000145.1, read as the reverse complement.
AAATAGAGATGTAAATGGCACATCATTATGCATTTTTGCAGAATGATTATTGGAGACATCAATGTTCGAATGGTCTGACATTCGCACCTTTCTGGCTTTGGCACGGGGAGGATCTGCGCTGACGGCAGCAAAACATCTTAATACAAACCAGACCACAGTCAGTCGTCGCATTGACCGGCTTGAACACGCTTTGAAGTTGCGGTTGTTTGAAAAATCAACCCGCGGTTATACGTTGACCAAAAACGGTGCAGAACTCATCCCGATTGCGGAAAACATGGAGCTGGCGGCCCAACAGATTGATGGACACTCCACCAGACTGGTTCGAGAAATTTCCGGCACCATTCGCTTTTCCGGTCTTGTTGTGACAATGCGCATGTACGGTGTTCCGTTGATGGAGATGTTCCGCAAAGCTTACCCTAATGTTCTGTTCGAATTGGATACCCAGGATCATTTTGTATCACTGGAAAACGGACAGGCAGACATAGCCCTGCGGTCGGCTGACCAAATTGAGGGGGACACGCTGATCGCCCGCAAGATCGACATGCAACCATTTGGCCTCTATTGCGGCAAGGAATACGCCGCCAAGCACGGTAGGCCGCGCAGTCTTAAAGATCTCCCTCGGCACACGATGCTGGATTATGGAGACAATCTAAAGGCCAGTAATTCCTGTATCCGCTGGATGGCCTCTAAGATGCCAGTAGACCGGGTTGTATTTCGGGTTGATTCACCAGCTGGCATGGCGGTCGCATTAAAGGCCGGCGCAGGGGTTGGTCTGCTACCAAGAGTTGTGGGCGAGGATGAAGCCGAATTGGATTTTTGTTTTGGCCATCCAAGTCTCATGCACCCGATTTGGATCGTGGCGTCCAGCCAAAGCTATGCAACGCCGCTTGTTCGGACATTTTTGGACTTTTTTGCGGCAAATTTCAAAAAGGTCAGACGGGTTTTTCCCGACGAAGCAATCGAAACATGAGCCCGATTATGCTCAACTAACTGGCAGACTAGATCGGTGAGCCTATTCGAAGTGTATTGCCATCCAGGTCTTGCAGTTCAAACACCATATGCTCCCACGGCGCTTCGTACGGCGGATCATTGATGACTACATTTTTAGAGATAAGTTCGTCGTAGAGTTTTTTCGCATCAGCAACGTTGACATAGAGTTGAACGCCAGGCGGTCCGTCGCCCTCATGCTCTGAAAGATGAAACTGCACCTGATCCCGAGTCACTTCGACAAATATTGGGTCTCCGTCTCCTGGATCATATTCCCAAGATTTTTGGAATCCCAGCTTGTCGCAATAAAACGTCTCGGCGGCCCTGGCATCTTTGACGCGCAGCATGCTGATAGTGCTATTAAACATTTGATCCCCAACCCAATATCTAAACCTTGCCCAACATTTTAATTGTATCACCAACTCACATTTTGAAAATCAATATTCGCAAATAAACTTCAATCCAATTTGTTGATTTGTAATCAGGCGCTGCTTCGCACGGAATTCATAACAAAACGCAAGTGAAGCAGAGGCAAAGTTCCTCTCAATCATCAGGCACGCCCCATCATATGCCCCAGAATTCAGGGCTGTGCCAGGCTGCTAGGCCGTCAGGCCTTCGGGTTCTTCCAATCCGTTATCACGGCAGCAGGCTGTAACTGTGTTGGCCAGCAGATAGGCAATCGTCATCGGACCCACACCACCAGGCACGGGCGTAATTGCACCCGCCTTTTGACTGGCACTGGCGAAATCCACATCACCAACAAGCTTCATCTTGACGCTGCCGTCTTCCTTCAGGCCTTTTTCCGGCGCTTCAATGCGATTGATGCCCACATCAATGACAGTGGCGCCATCAGCGATCCAGTCTCCGGTGACCATTTCAGCGCGGCCAACGGCTGCAACGACAATATCAGCGCTCCGGCACAGGGTTTCGATTTCCTTAGTGCGGCTATGCGCGATGGTGACGGTGCAGCTGTCTTTCAATAACAGGTTGGCCATCGGTTTACCGACAATATTGGAACGGCCAATCACCACTGCATTCTTGCCGCTCAGGCTTTCGCCTTTCTTTTCGTAGTGATCGCGCAGCATCATCAAACAGCCAAGCGGCGTGCAAGGCACCATCGACTTTTGACCGGTGCCGAGAAGACCCACATTTGAGATATGGAATCCATCGACATCCTTGTGCGGGGCAATGGAATTGATCACCAGATCTTCGTTGATGTGATCCGGTACTGGCAGCTGACATAATATGCCGTGGACTGCAGGATCATTGTTCAGCTGATCGATCAGTGCCAACAGGTCTTCCTGGGATGTTGAAGCATCCAGTTTGTGCTCATAGGAATTCATACCGACTTCCAATGTCTGCTTACCCTTGTTGCGGACATAGACCTGGCTGGCCGGATCTTCTCCAACCAGCACAACGGCGAGACCGGGTACTATTCCGTGATCCTGCTTCAACCGGGCCACATGACCGGCCACCTTTTCACGTACAGTGGCAGCAAACGCCTTGCCATCTATAATTGTTGCACTCATTTTAATCTCCTGATGAACCGAACCCTTCGCCGGGCTTTAAATATTCGCGACGAATGGGGGCAAAGATATCCAACACACGCGCACCGTCCGGTCCACCCTTCATGGTGTGAGGTACATTCGGTGGTGTGCGATAGAAGTCGCCCTTTTTGATTTCAAATTGAATGTCGCCCTGATAACGGGTCGCAGAGCCTTCCAGCACGACGCCCCACTGTTCCTCAGGATGTTGATGCATTTCTCCCATCGCTCCGGGCACGATCGAGACGATCGATAACATCGACAGGTCACCGGCAAATATTTGCGTCGACAAGCCATCGGCCAGTTTTCGCACAATGCCACCTTGCGGATCATCAAGTTGATAGAGTTCCACCTTATTGTCCGCTTCAGACATGATCGTCGCTTCCCTTTGCGATCTGCTCTATTCCTAGAACAGTCCTTCGATAAGGCCATCGTCGTTGAGCATGATGCTTTCTGAAGATGG
>JAALLE010000144.1 GCA_011087605.1 Hyphomicrobiales bacterium | reverse complement strand
CCCGTCTGATGGGCCGTCTATAAAAGCATCAGGTTGGGGTAGCTGGGTAGTTACACAATTGTGACAATGTTTCTGAATGGAGGGTTGGAATTATTACAAAACTACTAGAATTTCGCAGGTAAAATGCGGATTTTGCCGAGTTTCACGCCACTTCGATTTATCATCGCCAAGTCTACTCAACCACAAGGGATTTGGCCATGAAAATTCTCATTCTCGGAGCCTCTTACGGGTCGCTGTTGTCAACCAAACTTCTAATGGCTGGCCACGATGTCACCTTGATTTGTCGTCGCAAAACAGCGGATTTGATCAACGCGGAGGGGACGGCCGTCCGGCTGAAACTGCGCGGAGAAGATCAGCACCGTTTACTGAAGTCGCAGGATTTTTCCGGCACTGTAGATGCGGTTACACCGGAGCAGGCCCACCCTGAAGATTACGATCTGGTGGCACTTGCCATGCAGGAACCGCAATATGGCGAACCCAGTGTCAAAGCCCTGATGGCCCGGATTGCACTGAGCCGGCGACCCTGTCTGTCGATCATGAACATGCCGCCGCTGGCCTATCTGCACCGCATCGATGCGTTGAAGGATGCTGATCTTGGCGGCTGCTATGCCGACCCAACGGTTTGGAGGGCCTTTGAACCGGGCCTGATCAGCCTGTGCAGCCCGGATCCTCAAGCGTTCAGGCCGCCCGAAGAGCAGGCAAATTTTCTGCATGTTGGCCTGCCAACAAATTTCAAGGCTGCTGAATTTGCCTCTGACGAGCACAATCAGATGTTGCGCCAGTTGGAGGCTGATATTGCGGATATTCGTCTCGATGGCCAGGATGTCCCCGTCAAGTTGCGGGTCTATCAATCCCTGTTCGTTCCAATGGCGAAGTGGAGCATGTTGCTGACCGGCAATTATCGCTGCGTCACGCGGGGCGAGGGACGGGCTATCCGCGATGCGGTCCATGGCGATTTGCGCGAGTCGCGTGAAATCTATGCCTGGGTCGATGAATTGGCGCGCAAGCTGGGCGCAAATTCTGAAGATCAGGTGCCGTTTGACAAATACGCCCGGGCGGCTGAAAACCTGCTCAAACCCTCTTCCGCAGCCAGAGCTATCTATAGCGGCGCTGCGCAAATTGAACGGGTCGACAAGCTCGTCCAATCAGTTGCTGCGTCCTTGGGCATGCACCACCCATCGGTCGATCAAACCGTGGCAATTGTTGATGAAAAACTGTTTGCAAATACCCAAAAGGTGGCTTGAGCGGCGCTGAAGGCAACTGACTATCTGCAGGCAGGTAATCGGGCGGTGAATGATGATGCATCGCCCTTTTTACTTTTCAAATGGGCTTCAACTTGGCATTTAGGCACCAGACTTTCTAAATCCGGTGAAACTCATGGCTCCTCGTTCGTATACATTTTCTCACGCGGTCACCCGCCGCCCATCGGCTGCCATCGTCGATGGATTGCGGGCCGTCGATCTGGGTGCACCGGATCTGGCGACTTTCATGCAGCACCACAAAGACTATGTGGCAGCGTTGAAATCAACCGGCGCCGAAGTGCTTGAGCTGGCGGAACTGGAAGCTTTTCCGGACAGTGTTTTTGTTGAAGATGCGGCTTTGTGCCTGCAACAGGCCGCAATCCTGATGCGCCCCGGAGCGCCCAGCCGGTTGGACGAGGCGCAACAGATGCGCCCGGTGCTGGAAAAAATCTATGGCTCGGTATTGGCCATTGAGGGACCGGGCACCATCGAAGGGGGCGATATTCTGGTAACCGAGCGGGAAATTCTGGTGGGCCGTTCGGAGCGCACAGGCGCAGCCGGAATTGCTGAACTTGAAGCCCAGGTCACGCCGCTCGGCTATCAGCTGCGTGAGGTTCACACACCGCCGGGTGTGTTGCATTTCAAAACCGACTGCTCGTTGCTGGATCACACAACAATTCTGGCAACCGCTCGGTTGGCTGCAAGCGGTTGTTTTGAAGGCTACGATGTCATTGAAACTGCAGATGGCGAAGAAGCCTGCGCCAATGCCATTCGTTTCAATCAGATCGTCCTGTTTCCCGCCGGATTTCCCAAAACGCTGGCGAAACTGCACGCCGCTGGATATTCGGTGGTTGAGATTGGCAATTCAGAAGCGGCAAAGCTGGACGGTGGCATGTCCTGCCTGTCCCTGCGGTTTAGTCCCCAGGGGTAAATTCAGGCAAGCTGGTTCTGATGCGCAGGCGGGAAGGGGGGTGTATCTGCCCCCGGCGCCCACGGCTTGTATTTTGACATGATGCTGGCAAATAGCGGTGCGGCGAGAAATTCTCGCAGCCACGCCTGTAAATGCGGGTAGGGCTGGGCGTTGAACCAATCAATATCGGTATTGGTAAACTGACGTACGAATGGCGCGATGGCGACATCTGCAAGCGATAGTTTTGAGCCGAACAGAAAGGGCGCTTTTGCCAGTTGCTCATCAAGCTGGGCCAGGATTTTGATTGCCGCACTCCTGTGTTCCTGCGCATGGGCCGTTCGTTCTTCTTCTGATCCCGCATGGCGGGCGGAATATTTATAATTGTCGAGATGGTGTTTGAAATCGCCGTCGATTTCTTCGATCAGCCTCAGCATGTCTTCAAGCGACCCCTGTTGCGGCGAAAGCCAGTTTTGCGGGTCGTTTTTATTCAATGCCCAGAGCATGATATCGAGACTTTCTTCAAGTATTGAATCATCCGCCATCACCAAGACCGGCACTGTGGCTTTTGGCGATGCGGCGAGCATTTCGGCGGGCTTGTCGCGCAACAGGATTTCGCGCAGTTCAACCGGCTGCTCACCTGCCACCAGCGCCATGCGGGCCCGCATGGCATAGGGGCAGCGGCGGAAACTGTAGAGGATTGGTTTTAAAGTCTCTGGCACGGGGCAACCTTTGCGCGGTGACAAGTCGGATCATCAAAGGTCTGTCCTATCACATTGCAAAAAACAGACAAATCAACGGTGCGTCAATCAGGATCTGTGTCAGGGTTTTTTGGGAGCGTCTTTCTTGGCCTGCTCAAAAGCGCGACGTTTTTCGTTGATTTCTTCCGTCGTCAGCAGCGAGGCGTTGGAATAGTCGATTTTCCATGCCGGATCATCTGGCCAACAAAACGGCGATTTTTCGGTCGTACGTGGGCCGCTGGCGGTATCGACCATGGCCAGTGCCTGTCGGGCAATCTCCAACTGGCTTTGAGGATCATTGGGCCGCCCGGCACCGTTGCCAAGTGGAAAGTCATTGAACAGAAACCGTGGCGCGCCGACATGTTCGACAATATCCTTGGCACAGCCGGATATGACGCTCGATATGCCAGCCGCTTCCAGCGCATTGGCCGCCATGACAACCGATTGATGGCAGACCGGACAATTCGGCACCAAAAGTGCGATATCCACCCCGTCTTCTTGACACCGTGCCACCAGTTCGGGGCAGTCGACCTGTAGTGTTGTTCGGTGAGATCGATTGGTTGGCAGACCATGAATTCGCGGTGCAAGGCGGCCAATTTCTCCCATCGCCGCCAGCCTTTTCATGGCTTCAAGCGGAAAATAGCTTGCCGGGTCTTCAGCCGTCGTATGGGCCCGGTCGATGGCAATATGTGAAATTCGAAGATCCGGGGCAGGCTCGGTCGGAAGTGAAGAAATCTCAAAAAATTTCGCCGCTCCATTATATGGTGCACCGGGGCCCTGATCGCCCTTTGTCGGATTAAACAGCGATGCCGTTGTGATGATCGCCACCGTGGACTGGGCGACCGGTCGGGTTGGTTTGTGAAACGCCACGTCTTCAAACTGATACCATCGATAGGGCGCGCCATATCCCAGCGTCTGATAGTAGCTGCGAATGCGTTCAATATAGGCAAGTGGTTGGCTCATGAGTCCGGCTCTACGGGTCGTTTGATTTTGGCATCGCGATTCAGCGTATACAGTCCGCTGGCAATAATGATGATAGCGCCAATCCATGTCCATTTGTCAGGCCAATCGCCGAAGACAAAATAGCCATAGGCGGTGCCCCAGATGATCAGCGTATACTGCACCGGCGAAACCACCACCGCTTGCGCGACTTCAAGCGCCTTGATCACCAGTATTTCAGCGATCGCCCCAAGCACCCCAATGCTGACAAGCAAGGCGATTTGCGTGGATGATTGTGGCCATTGCCAAACAAAGGGCAGGGGCAGGGTCAACAACAGACCACTGGCCAGGGCGGTGTAGGCGACGGTGGTTTCGGTGCGATCGGTATCGGCCAGCAGACGCGACAGGATCTGGCGTAAGGCAAACAATAGGGCAGCAACGAGTATCAGCAGCAAGGCGGGGTGGATGGCACCAAGACCCGGTCGAATAACGATAAGTGTGCCGAAAAAGCCGATGGTGACGGCGGTCCAGCGCCGCACTCCGACTTTTTCCTTAAGTATCCATGCACCCAACAACGTCACCATAAGGGGGCGACAAAACTGACCGCCACCGCATCCGCCAGCGGGACATATGCCAGAGTGATGATAAACAGCACCGCAGAACCGGTTGCCAGCGCCCCCCGCGTGATCTGAAGAACTGGCTGCCGGGTGCGCAATATGGACGGCCCCCTCATTGCCAGCAGGATGATCACCCCGGCCACCAATCCCAATTGCCGCGACCAGACGATTTGAATCGGGTGCAGGCTTTGCGTCAGAATCTTCGCCTGAATATCGACTGCAGAAAATATGAACATGCCCGCGGCCATCAACAAAATGCCGAGCAGGCTGTCAGACCGGCGGGGCTTGGAGCCTGGCACCAGTGGTGAGACGGGATTGACGGTCACGAATACTTCTCCCGATCCGTGCGTACAATTGCAGCGAACCAGAACCGTGGTGGCCCAACGCCGGTACGGCCCAAGCCTGGAAGCCTAGCCATTGTCTCCGATAGGGTCCATCAAAAACGCCACAACAGGCAAAAATGCCTATCCGTGATCACCGTCACACAAGCTGTGATCTGCCAGAGCTCTGATCACATGGCACGCACCGACCTGTCCGGTGTCACTGCCGCCGGTTATGCGTTTGAGTTCTTTCTCGAGCTTTTTGAGCTTGGCAATCCGCGCTTGCAAATTCTCAAGATGTCGGGCGGCGATCTGATGCGCCTCATGGCATGGCCGTTCCGGGCGCTGGCTCAGATCAACCAATTCGCGGATATCCTCGATCGACAGTCCCAGCTGCCGGGCGTGGCGGATGAAGGAAAGCCGCTCAAGCCCGTGCTGCGTATAGCGGCGTTGATTGCCTGAACTGCGCTCTGGAGGCTCCATCAATCCCATCTGCTCATAATAGCGGATGGTCGGTATTTTCACCCCGGTTCGGCGGGCCAGTTCACCAATTGAATAGATCACGAAATTACCTCTTGAACCTATAGCTACTAGAGGGAATATATTCGAATCAACCAAACGGCAAAAGGCCCGATTTTGCGCGAAAGTCCCCTATGAACTCCGAACAGATGATCCAGCCCGGTGGCGATGCAGCTTCAGATGCAACCTGTGGCTGTTCCGGCAACCCCGTCTTCGATGGCATGGATTCACGCTACAAGCTCATCCTGTGGGTGGTGATCGCCATCAATGCATCCATGTTTGCAGTTGAACTGATCGCCGGACAATTGGCCGGGTCACAAGCCTTGCAAGCCGATGCGTTGGATTTTCTCGGCGACGCGCTGACCTATGGCATGAGCCTGGCTGTGATCGGCATGAGCCTCAAAACCCGCGCGATGGCGGCGCTGCTGAAGGGTACCAGCCTGTTGTTGATGGGGCTTTGGGTGTTTGGCTCAACCGCCTATCAACTGCTGGCGGTAGGATTGCCGCAAGCGCATATCATGGGGGCAGTGGGGTTTCTCGCCCTGATCGCCAATCTGGCAAGCGTGGTTTTGCTGATGCGTTACAAGGATGGCGACGCAAATGTGCGCTCGGTCTGGCTGTGTTCGCGCAATGATGCGATCGGCAATGTTGCCGTCATGGCCGCCAGTATCGCCGTTTGGGCCACAACCAGCGGTTGGCCGGACCTGATTGTCGCGGCAATCATGGCCGGGCTGTTCTTACGTTCAGCCCAACTGATCCTGGTTCAGGCATGGCAGGAATACCATGGCGGCGAGGGCGGCGAAGGCGGCGAGCGCGGCGAGGGTGAGGGCGGCGAAGGCGGCGAGCGCGGCGAGGGTGAGGGCAACGAGCGCAACGAGCGCGCCGCCGGCGGGCGCGCCGCCGGAGAGGCTTAACCTGCCATTAGATCAGGGCCGCAACGCTGTTAAATCCCGCCGCTTTCTTTCAGCCAGCGGGCCATGCCGCGGATATTCGGCTCACGAAAGGCCTTGAATGAACCCCAGCCAGCATATTCGTCAAGCGTCAGCTCGGTAAGCAGATCATCAACACTCTTACCGGCTTTCAGACCTGCTTTCACGGACGCCATCAGCTTTTCGACATATTCACGGTGGGCCGTCGCATCGGATTTGACACCCATCTTCCCATGTCCGGGCGAAAGGATATCGAAGTCGAGACCCTCAACGGCCTTGATCTGATTGATAATGCCGCCGATATCGGCGCGCGGAAAATCCCTGAACGGCAACCGGTTGACCGAGACTGCATCGACCGCAAAGGCGACATTTTCCGGCCGCACCACCATGGCGATCAGATCGTTTCCATGGCCTTTGCCCAGAAAGCTCAGTTCGATTGTCTTGCCACCGAGTTTCACCGTGTGGGCGTCGTCGAAGCGGGTTGTCGGCGCGACACCGTCAATCGCCTCAGGCGCATTTTTGTGGGCGATAACCTCGGCTGTATCGGTATACACTGCGCCGCCCGATGCGTGGTCGCCATGACTGTGACTGTAGATCAGATATTTGATCGGCTGATCTGTAATCTTGCCGATTTCTGCCTTCAGCCATTCAGCAGCTTCCTTGTTGATCGGATCGGTAACCACCACACCGTCGGGTGTAACAACAAAGATGTTGAAGTGGAAATTGTTCTGGAAACGATAAACATCACCGGCGATTTTGGCGATCGACCGCTTTGCGTCCTGGGCAAATGCGCCGGTTGCAAGCAATGCGCTCACGATAAGTGTGGTGAAAAGTCTGAACATGTCGATTTCTCCCTATAAAAATCATGGCAGTGTTCTGCCCTTGCGGCGTCGCGGCCAACCCGGGTCAGATTGATGGTACATTACGCCATAAATTTGTCTTGTGTCGCAATTTGGATAAATGTTTTGTGAGCTGGTCGCGTGCCATTCCGCCGTCATGTTTGGGCGGTGAGGGGATTTGAGTGTTGGGGGTAGGTTTTGTTTGCGAGATGTTTGATTCGCGCGAGATTTTTGCTCGGAGTTTGACGCCGCGGGAGTTTATGTTTGCACGAGATGTTTGGTTTGCGCGAGATGTTTGGTTTGCGCTCACGCAGGCGGGCGAAGGCCCGCCGCTCAGCGGGGGCGGTTTTTCGACCGGGCCGCTCTGCGCGGCCTGATACGGAGGGTCCGGAATATGCCTGTCGACGCATACGGCAAACTTTCCCGCACGCCCGTACAAGACGG
>JAALLE010000143.1 GCA_011087605.1 Hyphomicrobiales bacterium | reverse complement strand
CCTGGACATACGCCAAAGCCTCCCCGACCCGAAGGTTGAGGAGGTATCGTTACGGTCAATACCGACCGCGTCTGGAGAGGTTCTTACGCCCCGAAGCCAACGATGAGTCGCAGGCTCTGCTGGGAAACTAGCGGGGGTGCAGGAATATGGGAAGGGGATTGTGAAGCGGAGCATTCGGCGTTTAGCCAACCTCGAACCAAACCAGTGACTTTCTTTCAGCGATCACCAAAGCGGACCAACAAAACACCAGGAATCAATCAAAGGCGAACGACCTACAAGCGAACAGAGCACCAATTTGAATTTGCGCTGGTGTCTCCCCCGCGACATCCATGCAGTAGTCATCTTGCGTGATGTTTGGACATCGATGCAATTCATCTAGCACGTAGATTTGGTCTATCAGTTTGGCTATGGTCCCCGCTGGGAGGGTCAAAAGTGGACCGCAAGCTTGTAGCAATTCTAGCCGCCGATGTGGTGGGCTATTCCAAGCTCATGGCTGATGACGAGGCCGGGACACTTGCTGCATTAAAAACTCATCGTAAGGAACTATTTGACCCCGAAATTGAAAAACGCAATGGGCGCATCGTAAAATTGGTGGGTGACGGAGTACTGGTCGAGTTCCTATCCGTTATCGACGCGGCGGAATGCGCAATTGCCATCCAGCAGGCTCTTACCAAAGACGATGGCCCGATCAAGCTACGCATCGGGATTAATCTCGGTGACGTTATTGTCGAGGGGGAGGATATTTACGGAGACGGCGTTAATCTTGCCGCCCGACTTGAAGGATTGGCGGAACCAGGCGGGGTGTGTATTTCGTCGCTGGTTTACGAGAGCGTCGGAAATCGCATCGACAGCACTTTTGAATATGCGGGCGAACATGAGGTGAAAAACATTGATCGGCCAATCAAAGTGTGGATGTGGTCTTCTGAAGCCAATAGTAGGTCACCCGCAAACACTGAATCTCAGCTAGCCAAACAAAACAAACCTTCAATCGCCGTTTTACCTTTCGACAATATGTCGGGGGACCCCGAGCAGGATTATTTTGCCGATGGCGTGGTTGAGGACATCATCACGGCCTTATCGCGAATGCCCTGGCTGTTCGTGATCGCCCGCAACTCAAGCTTCGTTTACAAGGGACGGGCTGTCGACGTGAAGGAAGTCGGGCGCGACCTAGGGGTGCGTTATGTTCTCGAAGGCAGTATTCGCAAGGCTGGTGGAAAATTGCGTATTACCGGGCAGCTCATAGATGCGACGACCAGTGCCCATCTGTGGGCCGACCGCTATGATGGTAGTCTTGAGGACATTTTCGACCTGCAGGACCAGGTGACATCGAGTGTGGTCGGTGCCATCGCACCCAAACTTGAGCTGGCTGAAATTGAACGTGCCAAATATAAGCCAACCAGCAGCCTTGATGCCTACGACAATTACCTGCGCGGCATGGCAGCGTTCCACCGTTGGGCTGCGGAAGAAAATGAAGAGGCGTTGAACCATTTCTACAGAGCTATCGAAATCGACCCGGATTTTGCAATCGCCCACGGCATGGCTGCAAGATGCATCAACCAGCTCGCCGTAGTTCAGCCATCGGCAATCGGTACCGAGGAAATAACTGAGGCTAAAAGGTTAGCCAGGCGCGCCGCTGATCTTGGTCGCAACGACGCCTTGGCGCTTTGCATGGCCGGCATAACGCTGGGGTTTGTAGTCAGGGACGTTGCTGGGGGGCCGCGTTGACCCATCGGGCCCTGGAGCTTAACCCGAATCTGGCAGCGGCGTGGTATAGTGATGGTTGGCTGAATGTGTGGTTGGGGAATAACGAAATCGGCATCAAGCATATCGGACGTGCGATGCAACTAAGCCCGCAGGATCCAATGATCTTCCAAATGCAGTCGGCCATGGCGCACGCGCATTTCACCGCTGGTGACGATAGCCAGGCGTTGTCATGGGCTCAAAAGGCTTTGCACGACAGGCCGGATCACCTTCCAGCACTTGCCGCTGCAACTGCAAGTGCGGCCCTTTTGGGACACAAGGGGGATGCCGAAGACACAAAGGCTCATATTCTAAAACTTTTCCCGAAGATCGACCAGAATTACCTGCTAACCTTCCTCCCATATCAGCAATCCCAGGATGCCGCACGATGGGAAGAGGGATTTCGCAAGGCAGGGTTTCCCGTGTAAGCGTGAACGATCTTGCCAATTCGATGCAAACGACGGGATTTCGCTTTGGGCCGGGACTGCCTGAAAAATCGAAAACCTGGTCTGTTGCTAGGCTGGGTTTTGAGGATCAAATGCACTCGGCCGGCCTGGTCGAAGTGGGCCCGAAGCGAACATTTGACTGTTTCCAGGCCGAGCGCTGTTCATCGACCGTGAAGCGGAAATTCGCCACTAATGGCACACAATTTTGTTGGTCAGCATCACTTCAAATTTGTCTCCAATGTGCCGTTTGCTGACGACTTATAAAATTGCATGGAATTGCCTTCCACCGGCCAGCATGTATATGTTTCTGACTGGAGATTCGGTGTTATGAAACGAAGAGTTACGGTGATCCTGGCGGCAGACGTGGTCGGCTATTCGCAGCTAATGAGCAACGATGACGCGGGAACTCTTGCGTTGCTTAAATCGTACGAGGAAAACGTGATCGAACCGGTGGTTGCAAAACACCGCGGGCGCATCTTCAAGCGTATGGGAGATGGTTTTCTGGTGGAATTCAAAAGCGCTGACGACGGTGTCGATTGCGCGCTGGACTGGCAGGGTCAATGTCAGGCCGCCGAAAACTCCAAACTGACCTTCCGCGTGGGTATTCATGAGGGAGAAGTTCTCGACGAATCTGACGATGTTTACGGTAATTGCGTTAACATTGCGGCTCGCCTTGAGGCTGTTGCTCAACCTGGATGTATCACCCTGTCAGATGACGTCTTTCGCCACGTGCGGGACCGGCTCGAGGGCCAGTTCGATGATCTGGGCGAGCAAGACCTAAAAAACATTCCGCGACCTGTTCAGGTTTGGGAATGGCGTTGCCGGTTTGCCATGCCGCGTCGCCTGCAAAATTCCCAATTGCAGATACCTGACAAACCCTCGGTTGTGATCTTGCCATTCCGCAATCTGTCAGGAGACGAGAACTTTGATCTTCTGGCCGAGGGATTGCGTGCAGATGTTCAAAGTGCGTTGACTCAGGTGTCCGGTGTGTTCCTCATTGCAATGGGAGCGGCAGACTCGTTTCGCGGTGCAAACGCCCGTGAAGCGGGGGCGGGTCTGGGTGTTCAATACGCATTGCAGTGCACTTTGCAAACGTCTGGCAATCGCATTCGGATCACAGCTGAATTGAGAAATACCCATTCTGACTCGATCATTTGGGCAGAGCGGTTTGACCGCATTCTGGACGATACTTTTGCGCTTCAAGATGAGATCGCTGCAAAACTTCTCACGGCAATGAACGTCAATCTGGTCGCCGGTGAACAGGCCAAAATCTGGCACAAGTCGCTGAAGAGCTTTAAGGCGCTGGAACTCTTCTACAAGGGCATTGATGCATTCTATCAAATGACTCTGGACGATATGGTCATAGCACGACAGTATTTTGAAAAAGTTGCCAAGTTGGAGCCCCAATCGGCTTTGGGGTGGATGCAGGTGTCGATGTGTTATTGGTATGAGTTGCAAAAAGGCTGGACCCAGACAATTGAGCGAACAAGAGAATTGGCCATCCAGTGGGGTGAAGAGGCCGCATCAAGGGAAGACGAAGACGGCCAGGCCTTGACGGTATTGAGCCACGTCCATTTGATGAATCGAGACTATGAATCGGCCTTGGCCACGGGACGCGCCGCGACAACAACGCGGCCGGGTTGCGCAAATTCCAACGCGTTCTTTGCAAACGTCTTGCACCATTGCGACGAGAATGATGACGCAATCCATCATATCAATCTGGCTCTGCGTTTTAATCCGCTCAATCCGCCTTTCTTCAGAAACATACTTTCTGCAGCCTATTTGGCAAAAGGCGAATTGGCTGATGCAATTTCTGTTACCAAAGAAACCATCAGGATCGCCCCACTCAACATACCTGCGAGGTTAATTCTGGCGAGCGCTTATGAGCAGTCAGACCAACACGCCGAAGCAGAAAAAATTGCATCGAAAGTTAAGCAACTGGACCCTGCCTTTTCCGTTTCACAATTCGCAAGCAGCCAGTTTCACAAAAACCCACAATATGTGGACAGGGTAGCGGCCGACCTGAGATCGGCTGGCATTCTGCACTGATGGTCGATTGAAAACTGGTTGATTTGCCGTTTCCAGTCGGCAACCAAACCTCCGTCCAGTCGGCGATTGCCGATGGTTGTGCGCCAAGGCAAACGGTCATGCAGCATGGCTCCGGCATTTCGTCACCGCTTGGTCGCTTAGCTGTGGCCGCGATCTACTCCGCGGGGCAGTTCAGCCATACGCAAATTCTGTGGAGCGCTGACTGTCGGCTTTGCGAAAATAGTGACCGAGATGGCGAAATCCCAGTATTTCACCACTGCTTCAGCAACTCATCATTTTGTTCCCAGAATGTCTCGCACAATTCGTTCATAAATGGAGGCACCAATAGGGATGAGATCATCTGGGAAATCATAGTCGGGATTGTGCAGGGCGGCATGATCTTCACCCGGCCCGAGACACAACATCGCTGCTTTCGCCTGCCAGCCAAACACGCCAAAATCTTCAGATGCTCGCATCGGCAATCCTTCGTTGCCATTTTGGACGCCAATCGCGTTCATGGCGTTCACGGCTATGTTGGTAGCGTCTTCGTCATTTATCGAGGCGGCGAAGTCGTCGCAAACAGTAAACTCGACACACAGACCGGCATTTTCAGCACTTAGTTTGGCTAGCTGTTTGGCTTTTGACGCCATTTCGGCCATTGCCAAGTCGTTTGTTGTGCGAAGCGTAACGAAAATTTCGGCTTCACCCGGGGAAATGCCGAACGAAGGCTCTCCGATTCTCACATGGGTTATGGTTGCCAGCCTGAATCCACTGTCAAGATCGCCTCCGGTTCCCAGCTCGACCAAAGCCGGGATCAGATCAGCGACTGCATCTGTAGGTGAAACACCATCTTCAGGATTGGCTGCGTGGGCGGTCTTTCCCGTTAGTCTAATTGAGAGGCCTTGAGATGCGCAGTTTATGAGCCCTGTACGGGTTGATACATAGCCAAATGGACGTCCAGGCTCGTTGTGAATAGCGAAAGCCCAATCCGGGGCTATGTCCTGGAATGCCGGATCTGCAACCACGGCGCGCGCACCACTGCCATCTTCTTCGGCCGGCTGAAACATCAACACGACCTTGCCTTTGGCGAAGGGCTTTCGGACAATCAATCGGCCCAATGCCAAAAGCATGGTCATATGCCCGTCATGCCCACAAAGATGGCCTTTACCTGCTTCCTGCGAAATCCAAGGTACATTGGTCAATTCTTGTATTGGCAGAGCATCCAGTTCCGCGCGAAACAAAACCGTTGGCCCATTACTACCGCTGTCGAAAACAGCGGCAACGCCATGCCCGCCCAGACCAGTCAAAATACGCGTTGGCGAAAATTGTTGGAGTTTTTCAACAATTGAACGTGCGGTTTTGGCTTCATCGCCGGATAGTTCTGGGCATTGATGAAGTTGGCGTCTGAACTCGGTCAGTTCGATCAAATCGGAATTTGTTAGCATGTCATCTTCAATGAATGGGTTGCGGTATTGAGTCAAACCGGACTTTGAACACATTGTAATAAAACGTCAAAACCGGCGCGAGGCAGGCATTCTGGCGTATCCAATTTATTGATCCTTTCGGGGCCGCACCAATCCGATTTACTGCCGACGCCGTTACAGCGGCTGTGAACAATCCGAAAAAAGCCAATTTTGCAGAGCAACAATTGGCAGGTATGCGAACTATTCTATTTGGCATGCCAATCGCCGATCTTGACAGCACGACGTTCATTCCCGTCACAAACTATCGATCTTTGAATACCAGTCGTTTCGAGACATTCGGTAGCTTGCCCAGGCCGGGTTTGACATCCCAATTTCGACATCACCTGTTATCTGCGCTGTGACCTTGGGAGATTGAGCAATTCCTTCTGGAAGAGCCGCCGTTATCCGTTTCACTGCGGCGTCGGGATTCAGTAATTGTTCCGCTGCAAGCTGGCCAATTCGTATCGAGACCTGGCGTAGTGTTTCCTCATACCCCTCATTCTCCAGGTTTGATGCTCGCCAAAGATCGAATTCCAGCACTTCAAACATTCGTTTTTCACCAAACGTATCCCTCAGTGTATGCCGTTCAGCCGGTGCAAATCCCAATCGATGCTGAACCGCATCGCTGGCCGGGTTCAACTTGGGCCAAATGCGCGTGTAAATCGCATCGACATTTGATTTTTCAAACACTTGCCCACAAAGCAGTGCTGAAGAATCCCCTGAGACCCCATTGCCCCAATAGGCCCTTGCAACCGCGACGAATGTTGCCACTGCGTTTTCGGGCAGCCCTGGCGCGACAAATACGCCTCGGATTCCTACGAACTGGTTGTGGTTGGTTTCATTTCGAATGGTCCACATGCCAATGTGATCCGGATTGCCGGGATTGCGTTTTCCATCAATTGCAAGTGTATCGATCCACATGTCCGTCGCGGCGAAAACGTCCTCACGTGACGACACGTTATGGACAAGCGTCTTGGCGACCTCGACGTCTCCGAAAATGTGATCGGCAACATCCAGTCGGTCTGCGACCTGACTGGGTTGCATTCGAAATCCCGAACGATGGAGAACGGCTTCCATGAGACTTCCTCTTTTGAAAATTAAATTCATGCCAACCAGCAAGTTTGGTCAAGTGCAAATGCTGTAGTCAAGATGTGGCCGCTGACCAGCGTGGTGAACAATCGGAAAATACAAAATTTGTGGAGCGACGAATGTCAGGTGTGCGGGACGAAGCTGCCGGTCGAAGTTGACGTGTCTTTGGAGGCTACTTATGCATTGCGTATGGAAAATCCCATACAAAGGTTATTGCTGATTTCTGGACCTGTCGGTGTTGGAAAATCGACCATCGCAAATGAACTTAGTACCTTGCTTGAGGCGGATGAGGTGCCCCATACGTTTATCGACTTGGATGCGCTCGCCTATACTTTTCCGCGCAATGCTGCCGACCCCTTTGGCGATGGACTCGCGCTTGAAAATCTTAAATCAATCTGGGCAAATTGCCAAAGACGAGGGTCGAAAAACCTTATTGTTCCCAGGGTTGTAGAGACAGAAAGCTATCCTGAAAGAGTCGCGGAAATGGTGGCAATCCCAGATCCCATCGTTTGCCGATTGACGGCTTCTGATCAATCCCTATTGGAGCGCGTTCGGATGCGGGAAAAAGGGTCGAATTTGAGCTGGCACGAGAAGCGTTCACTCGAACTCTCGGCCGCTCTTGAGGACGCGAATGTAAACGATTTCTGTGTTGCGACTGATGGTCGTTCAATAACCGAAATCGCGACCGAAATTATGCTGGAGATCGACTGGTCTCGGTAAACACAATGGGCTTATTCCGTTGAAAAACTCGCCTTAATCTCGGCAGTCTTTGCTGATTCAG
>JAALLE010000142.1 GCA_011087605.1 Hyphomicrobiales bacterium | reverse complement strand
AACCTCAGACCCGTCTGATGGGCCGTCTATAAAAGCATCAGGTTGGGGTAGCTGGATAGTTACGAATATATGTCGGGGCCTTCACGCCCACGGAAGCTGCCGGAATGGGTGCGGCCGGATCTATCCTGATTGCCTGGTGGCGCGGTGCATTGAATTTGAACGTTTTTATGGAGGTTACGCGCGAAACCACGATGACCACCGCCAAGCTGTTCATGGTTCTGTTTGGCGCGTTGATCTTTTCCAATTTTGTAAATCGCGCCGGCTTGCCCGACGGCCTGATCGGCATTGTCAATTCCTTTGATGCATCGCCGCTGGGCGTCATTTTCGTCATCCTGGCGATCTATTTAATCTTGGGATGTGTATTTGAATCTCTGTCGATGATCCTGCTGACGGTTCCCATCTTCGCACCTGTGGTTGAGGCATTGGGCTTCGATTTGATCTGGTTTGGTATTCTGGTTGTCGTAGCAACTGAAATCAGTCTGATCACGCCGCCAATTGGCCTCAACGTGTTCGTTTTGAAAGGTGTGCTGAAAGACGTTCCTGTCAGCACCATTTTCAAGGGTGTAACTCCGTTTTGGGTGGCAGATATATTCCGCCTTATCCTGTTGGCGCTGATGCCGGGCATCGCCCTTATATTGCCATCTTATATGTAATCGTCCTGCAATTTGGATCGGCGTAAAATGAATAACTCTGCAACAAACCTGCAGCCCCGGTTAAACGTCAGGCCCGGTGATTTTGTACGCCTGCGAGGTTGGCCACTGACGGCATTTTATAAGGTTGTGGTCAACGCCAATGGCATTACACCTAAACGCGCCAGATTAATGGAAGCTTGGGGAGCATTTCTGGGAGCCAATATGGCTCATCACATTGAAAACGGCACGAGCGTGAACATTTTGGGGCTGGGATTCAAGATCAGTGGAGACGCCACCGGTAAATCCTGTGAAATAGCCAAATTGGAGGAGAATTAGCGCTCAAATGAGGAATAGCACTCACCGTGCATCTGTCGAGCCGGCGCCCGAGTGACTGACAAAACCAATAGAGCGATTACGCTCAAGCTAACCAAAGCCAACGGGGCAAAGCCTCCGCTCAATAAAACGGCCATCATGACCCCCACAAGTTACCCGCAGCACACATTGCCACATCGACAACATTGCAAAGTTACCTTGCGTGAACCTGATCACACCTGTCGGCCCTGATTGGCGGGCCGGTTTCTCGGAAATTTTGGTACTACTCGTTGGCAGTTGACCGGCTCAGCCGGTCAGTTGGTCTACCACACATAAAATCCCAACGACACGATACACAAGACTTCAAGCGCTGAGGTAATCAACAGGGCCGATGTTATAAAATCCATTGCCTGCCCCTCCGCGCGATCCGAGTCGTTAACACAATATGAACAAAGGAGCTTGCGCGAAACTGATTCGCCCGCCGGTCTGTCAAATTAACAAGCCGTCCAACAAATTAGGCCGTGACTAACGTCACGGCCCTCAGGTGCAAATTATGCGGTCGAATCAACCGGATGTAATCGGTGAGATTTCAATTTCTACGCGACGGTTACGCGATTTGCCGTCCTGGGTATTGTTGGAAGCAATCGGACGTTCTTCGCCGTATCCGACAACATGGAAACGGCGTGTATCTGTCCCCTGGCTTACCAGGTAGCGCGCAACGTTGACGCCGCGCTTTTCAGACAATTGCTGGTTAAACGCATCACCACCGTCGCTATCGGTATGTCCGTAAACGTTGACGATGGTACGGTTGTATTCACGCAAAACCAAAGCGACGGAGTTCAATACGCGGTAAAATTCCGGGCGAATGGACGAGGCACCAGAAGCGAAAGTGATATTGCTGGGCATGTTCAAAATAATCACATCCCCATTGCGGGTTACGCTCACGCCGGTATTGCGCAGTTCATCGCGCAGTTTGGCTTCCTGCTTATCTTGATAAAGACCGATACCACCTCCGGTCAGAGCGCCAATTCCAGCACCGATCAATACCGATTTACGGGTGCTTGCGTTGGTGGTTTTACCAACAATGAGACCTCCAAGCGCACCAATGGCGGCGCCTGTTCCGGCACCGATTGTGGTGTTGGAGACCTTTTGTTGTCCGGTATAGGGGTCGGTTGAACACCCAGCAACAACGGCAGCGGCAGCGGCCAGTAGGGCAATGGAAGTTTTTCTCATAGTAATTTGGCTTTCAGGCTGATTGAGTCGCGACATAATGCGCAGTTAACGAAAACAATCGGTTAAAGTGTGACCAACCGACCATTGTTGGGAAATAAATTTCCACGGCATATTTTCATGATGACAGGGATTGTCCTGCCTTGCAAAAATTGAGTTCAATTGGCTTTGCCAGGGATGTGTACCGGCGACATTGGGCAACACGAAGGCAAAAACCGCATCTCACACAGGTTTTGTTGATCACCAGAAATGCAATTTGGTTCCCTGACTACCGGTTGAAGCAGGTCGGGGCGTTGAACGTGTCGCACGCGCTCCCCTTCGGCCTTGCCATTGGGTAAATCCTTGACGCCTGCCACTCTGCGGCTAATATTTGTTAGAAATCATCACCTAAGCGGTGACCTTGCTGGTCTGATAGCGCCATATGGGAGGGCATTTACATGACAAAAGAGGCCGTAGTTTCAGACGGAAATACCATCCAACTGACCGCAGCAAATATAGCAGACGTGATCAGTACTTTGCCAAAAAAAGTAGGATTTGTGGTCCGTGCTCTGGTGATGCTGCAGCAAGGATCCGTCAAGGTCACGATTCCGGAGGGCAAGACCATTGAATACAATGCGCCGCAGCCCGGTCCCCACGCGGAGGCCACGTTTCACAATTGGGGGGTTGTCCGGCGCATCCTTTCGCACGGTTCGTTGGGTGTGGCTGAGAGCTACATTGAAGGAGAATGGGATAGTCCCGATGTAACCTCATTTCTGCAAATGTTCTTGATCAATTCATACGGTGGTGGCGCTGAAAGTTTTTTCAACCGCAATCCATTGCTCAATCTGTTGAGCAAATTTGGCCACTATCTCAACCGCAACTCCAAAACAGGTGCCAAACGCAACATTGCGGCCCACTACGATCTCGGCAATGAATTCTACACCCAATGGCTTGATCCATCGATGACGTATTCCAGCGCCATTTTCCGCGATGGTGCGAACTCGCTTGAAGAAGCCCAGGAAGCAAAATACCGGTCACTGGCAAAACTGACTGACATTCAACCTGATCATCATGTCCTGGAAATTGGCTGTGGCTGGGGCGGATTTGCCGAATTTGTCGCGTCCAATATTGGCGCCAAGGTAACCTGTCTGACAATTTCGCAGGAACAGCTGAACTTTGCCCGTGAACGGATAAAAAAGGCCGGCCTGGATCATCTCGTGGACATCAAGTTTCTCGACTACCGAGATGAAACGGGTAAGTACGACCGAATCGGGTCCATCGAAATGTTTGAGGCCGTGGGTGAATCCTACTGGCCATCATATTTCGGCCAGCTCCACAATTGTCTGAAACCGGGAGGTCGGGCCGGTCTCCAGGTAATCACCATCCGCGAAGAAGACTACGAAACCTACAGGGCACAACCCGATTTCATTCAGAAATACATCTTTCCCGGCGGCATGTTACCGTCGGCCGAAATCCTGTCGCAACTGGGAAGCAATCATCAACTGGCAGAAGTCGCCAGTCGCGCTTTCGGCACAGATTATGCCGCTACACTGGAAGCCTGGCGGCTGAAATTCTGGGAAAAGTGGCCAACAATCAAACCATTGGGGTTTGATGAGCGTTTCAAACGGATCTGGGAATTCTACTTCCACTATTGCGAAGCCGGGTTCAAAGCCGAATCTATCAACGTGCGCCAGCTGATCTATCAAAAGACCTAGTTGTGGCAACCGCGACGCAAGGATTTTGGCCTTGTATCATTGGTGAAATACCAAACTACCAAACCGGCAATTCCTGAGGATTCCTTTGCTTGCCCCCTACATTGAAGGCGTTTAGTTTCGCACGAAAGCTCCCTAATCTGGACTCGCCATGACAATCCATAATTCAGTCATCACCGCCATTGGCAACACGCCGCTCATTCGTCTTAACAAGGTTAGTGAAGAAACCGGGTGTGAAATCCTCGGCAAGGCCGAGTTCCTCAACCCGGGTCAAAGCGTCAAGGACCGCGCGGCACTTTCGATCATTCGCACCGCGGAAAAAGCCGGTGACATACGCCCTGGTGGCCTGATCGTTGAAGGCACAGCTGGCAACACCGGCATCGGGCTGGCGATGGTTGGCAACGCTCTTGGATATCGCTCAGTCATCGTTATTCCAAACACCCAAAGTCAGGAAAAGAAAGACGCAATTCGGGCTTTTGGTGCTGAATTAATCGAGGTGCCGCCAAAGCCCTACCGCAACCCCAACAATTTTGTGCGCCTGTCCGGTCGTCTGGCTGAAAATCTGGCTAAATCTCACCCTCAGGGCGCCATCTGGGCCAACCAGTTTGACAATGTTGCCAACAGACAAGCGCATATCGACACGACCGGTCCGGAAATCTGGCAGCAAACCGATGGTAAGATTGACGGGTTCATCTGTGCCGCCGGTTCAGGCGGTACTTTGGCCGGTGTTGCAACGGCGCTGCGGGAGCGCAATCCCAATGTCAAAATCGGATTGGCCGATCCCGGCGGAGCCGCCCTTTATGGGTATTACGCTCACGGCGAATTAAAGGCTGAGGGCACGTCGATAACAGAAGGCATCGGCCAGGGCCGCATCACCGCAAATCTGGAGGGACTGGAAGTTGATTTCCCCTATCGCATTCCCGACGCGGAAGCCCTGCCCTATGTCTTTGACCTGATGGAACACGAGGGGCTCGTGCTTGGCGGATCATCGGGCATTAACATCGCCGGAGCTGTTCGTCTGGCAAAAGAACTCGGTCCCGGACATACCATTGTTACGGTGTTGTGCGACTATGCAACCCGCTACCAGGCTAAGATGTTTGATCCCGAATTTTTGCGATCCAAGGACATTCCGGTCCCGGCTTGGATGGATCGCGTCTCTGACATCGAAGTCCCGTTTGAAGAGGTCGACGAGTGAGCACCACAAAGCAAGTATTTGTAGAAGATGCCTATGCCAGCACCTGCGACGCACAGGTAGTGGCCATCAATGAACTGGGCGGAATTATACTGGATCAAACGGTTTTTTACGCCACAAGCGGTGGCCAACCGGGTGACACAGGCTTTCTTGAGCGCCAGGATGGCAGCCGCATTCAGATCGCCACCACGGTTTATGAAAAAGGCGGCAAGACCACGATTGTACACGTGCCGGACGCAGATCAGATCGTTCCTGATGTGGGCGAGCACCTGATTGCCCATATCGACTGGGAGCGCCGTCACAAACTGGCGCGCATGCACACCGCCTGTCACATTCTGTCAGTGGTTTGTCCGCTCCCGATTACCGGCGCGTCCGTCGGTGAAAATGAAAGCCGCATCGACTTCGATATGACCGAAACCGCCGACAAAGCTGAAATTTCGGCGGCGATGATGGAAATCGTCAAGCAAAACCATCAGGTATTCACCCAGTGGATAGAAGAATCCGAACTGGATGCAAATCCCGGACTGGTGCGATCCAAAAACGTCAAACCGCCCCGCGGTGTCGGAAAAATCCGTCTGGTGTGCATCGGAGAAGAGTCCATCATCGACTCGCAGCCATGTGGTGGCACCCATGTTGGTGAAACCGCAGAGATTGGCGAAATTCACATCGGCAAAATCGAAAAGAAGGGCCGAGAAAACCGTCGTATGCGTATTCGTTTTGGTCCACTTCCCCAGTCCTGAATGGAAAAACAATGTCATCCAATCCATACCTTGTCGAAACCGACTGGCTGTTTGACCACCTCGACGATGCAAATCTGTCGATAGTTGACGCGTCATGGTATCTGCCCACGATGCTGGCCGATGGCGAGCCGCGCAATGGCCGCGCGGAGTTCGAATCAAGGCATATTCCAGGCGCCGTCTATTTCGATATTGATGCGATCAGCCAGTCCGGTAGCAATTTGCCGCACACCCTGGCATCACCTGAAATCTTTGCAAAGATGGTCGGTGAGCTGGGAATTTCCAATCAAGACACAATTGTTGTTTATGACGGTATGGGTCTGTTCTCCGCCGCGCGCGCCTGGTGGAATTTTCGCATCATGGGTGCCGAAAACGTTGTCCTTTTGAATGGTGGACTGCCTAAATGGATTGCCGAGCAGCGCCCCACCGAAGCAGGCAAAGCGGAAGCCAGCTCCAAATCGTTTGATGCTGAATTCAAGGCCGGCTCCGTGGTTTCATTTGACGTGATGAGCGAAATAGTCGGCACCGGCTCGGCGCAGATTGCTGACGCACGCCCCGGGCCACGGTTTACCGGAGAAGCGCCTGAACCACGTGCAGGCATGCGCTCTGGCCACATGCCCGGCGCGTTGTCAGTTCCTTTTTCAGAACTGGCAAAAGATGGCCAATTGCGATCTGCAGAAGAGTTGAGCCAGGTGTTTGAAGATGCCGGCGTTGATCTGAGCAGACCGCTTGTTACCACGTGCGGTTCAGGTGTTACCGCCGCAGCGCTGACACTGGCGCTGGAAACAATCGGTCACACCAGCCACAAACTCTACGACGGTTCGTGGTCGGAATGGGGCAGCCGCGACGACACTCCAGTCGTCACGGACACCTGAAAACAGATCTACTTTGAATCAGCGATTCTCGTTCTGCTCGATCAAGGACACTCTCACTTCAGGACGAACCTGAACGGAAACGCGTGTCCCGACCCGGCTGTAGAGATCGATAACATCCTGGTTGATCATTCTGAAACAACCCGACGATGCGGCCTTGCCGATTGAGAACGGTTGGGTGGTACCATGAATCCGATACAGAGTATCGCGTCCATCCTTGTACAGATACATGGCCCGCGCACCGAGCGGATTTTCGGTGCTGCCCTTTAAACCATCGGCATATTTTTGAAGTTCGGGCTTGCGCTCGATCATTTCAGCCGGTGGTGTCCAAGTTGGCCATTTCTGTTTCCACTGCAGCACCGAATTACCGGTCCAGCCATAGCCTTCTTTGCCCACGGCTATGCCGTATCGAATGGCCATCTTGCCAGGTTGCACCAGATATAGGTGACGTCGGCGCGCATCGACGATGATGGTGCCAGAAGGTTCGGGACCATAATATCGCACCGCCTGGCGCAAATACCTGGAGTTCATCTTCTTGTAGTTGAACGCCGGAATGGTGATGCCGTCATCGAACTTTGCTGCATAGATCGTGTCGTAATCAAACGCCCCGCCCTGAGCACGGGATTCCTGCAGTCGACGGCTTAGTAGGACAGCGGCTCCGGTGTCGGACGTTGCGCGGCCGCGCAGGTCGTCAGTAGTTGTCAACGAGCCATAACTGGAAGTCAGCGTGCTGGATGTAGAACATGCCTGCAGGCCAAGCGTGATCACGCCAAGGCAAGCGAGACGGACGACCGGATGCCCGGCCATAATATTAATGGTACTGGAACCCATCTTGTTGGTACTCCTCAAACTGCCCCTGGCCTCTATTGAAGCAAGATTCACTGCGAAAAGAAACAACAAACTGTCTGGAGGCCAATTTGGGGTAACTACTCAGCTACCCTATTTCTGCTGCCATTAGGTGCGACAATTTGA
>JAALLE010000141.1 GCA_011087605.1 Hyphomicrobiales bacterium | reverse complement strand
CCGCAGCCTTCCAGTAGCGGCTAGAACAAACCCTTTTTCATCAAAATCAGCCCTTTTCTGCCGCGCACTCGCTGTCGCAATTAGGACCACTTTGAAGCTGCGCTATTAAAATACACCTTGATGAATACAATCATCGCACGGCGGAGAATATCAGCCGGAAGGAAAATTAGTGCTTCGATCTCAATTTCGAGATCAGGCGGCCAATTGAACTTGCCAGACTACCACCTGCTTGGTTGTAATTCATGGGCTGTCTGCTTGTAAAATCTTGAATCTACATAACCTCTCTGCACAATTGTGAGCCGTCAATTGCAGTTTTCAAAACATTTGCTGCGGCAGAACCAGTGCTATTTGCGGGAATAACACCAGCAAAATCAGCGCCACCAACATGGCAACCCAAAACGGCGCTATGCCCTTGAAAATCTTTGCCAGCGAAGCCCTCGGGGCGATCATTTTTACCAAAAAGACATTCAGACCGACCGGTGGTGTGATCAATCCCATTTCGAGCACAATGACCATCAAAACACCGAACCAGATTGGGTCGAATCCAAGGGCAAGAATGATTGGAAATATTATCGGAAGGGTCAGCACCAACATGGCAAGACCTTCCAGAAATGTTCCAAGTATGATTAGGGCGACCAGAATAATAACCAGCGTGCCATAGGTACCCAGTCCCAGCCCGATAAGACTTTCCACCAATAGATCTGGCAATCTGCTGCGCGCCAAAAACGGGGTAAAGACATGCGCGCCAATCAAGATTAGATATGTCATAGCTGTTGTTTTGACCGTCCTGAGCAGAACGGAAATGGCAGAAGACATGGTCACTTTGCCCCGCAGCATCGCGACCATTCCGGTCAGAACCGCGCCGACACCTGCAGCCTCAACCGGGGTAAAAACACCCAGATAGATGCCGCCAATCGTTACCAGAATTATGGTCAAAAGAGGAGCTGCCGCAGCCAGCGCAGATACCCGTTCACGTACCGAGCTTCGCGGTCCGGCGGGGCCCAATTCAGGATTGAACCAGCAGACGATGCTGACAGTGAGGGCAAACAAAATCATCAGAAGCAGACCGGGAAGAATGCCCGCGATAAAAAGCTGCCCAATCGATTCTTCGGTCAGGATGGCATAGACGATAAAGCCTGTGGATGGGGGGATCAGGATGCCAAGAGTCCCCCCTGCGGCAACGGCGCCAGTTGCCAGTCGGTCGTCATATTTGAACCGTTCCATCTCTGGCAGAGCCACTCTGCCCATCGTTAGTGCGGAGGCAACCGACGAACCCGACAACGCGGCAAATCCGCCGCATCCAATAATCGTGGCGCCGGCAAGGCCACCCCGGCGGTGGCCAATAAAGGCAAATGCTGCATCGTATAGGTTGCGACTCATGCCCGAAATGCTGGCAATATTGCCCATCAAAATGAACATGGGGATGACCACGAGAGTCGATTGGGTCACCACGACCCAAGTTTCATCCCCTAACGTGGCCAATGCAATGGACGGTTTACTCATCGACCAGGTTCCAAGTGTGCCTGTTACCAAGAGTGCGAGGCCAACGGGCATTCTCAACGCGAGCAGGATAAACAATCCGGCAATTCCAAGAAGCCCAACAAACTCACCGCTCATCGTTTTCATCCTCAATCAGCAGTGGGCTGCCGGGCTTCACCCACAGTTTGGTTAACTCGATGATGCCAGCAAATCCGGCGCCCAATGCCAGCATGAGCCACATGGGCTGATGCGGGATTCGCCTGATATTGGTCGTTTCGTTGAATTCTCCAGCCATGTTTCCGGACTTGATCGCCTGCCAGAACATGGCGGCGAAGGCCAAGGCGCCGATCAAACGGATGACCGGATCAACAACTCGCCAGAAACCACGCGGAAATACGTTTTCCAGAATATCAACGCAGATATGCCCGCCAATCTGCCCACAATATCCAATGGCCAGAAATATAACCGGAACCATCGCCACCTGGATGATCTCTTCGGCACCGATGATTGCCTTACCGGTAAAGTATCTCAGCAGGACATTGGCCACGATCAAGATGGCGATACCAACCATCACCGTTCCTGCGGTGATGGCGAGCCAGCGATTGAGCCTGCTCGCCATCTTGGCCAGAGATCCGGAAGGCGGTTGCGGGGCAGCTTGCCTGCCGTCATCTCCAGTGTCGCCGGACATGATCCTACTTCGCCTTCAGGCCGTTGAGGACGCCTTGGCCATCAATGCCCTGACTGTCCAAATCTGCTGCGACAGCCTGATAGAGGTCGCCAAGCTTGGCCACCATCCGTTCGCGTTCATCAGCCGTCAGGTCGGTTACTGTATAGCCGTCGAGCCCTTCCAGATATTTCCTGGCTGCCGCCCCGGATGCCACATAAACATCTGTCGCATGCTTGCTCAGTTTCGCCCCGGACAGTCCATCAAGGTGAGTTTGTTGCGCAGCCGACAGGCCGTCCCAGGATTCCTGGTTCATCAACAGGAAGAATGTCGTGACGGTATTGGGAAGTCCGAAGGCGGCGAATTTTGATACTTCGGACAAACGGAATGACTTGACTGCATCGGCGCCAATGAAAACACCATCGATTACGCCAGTTTGCAGGGCGTTGTAAATCTCCGGTGCTGGCATAGTCACCGCATTGGCTCCCCATGCCTCAAGGACTTTGGCGCCAACTGCTGATGGCGCCCGAATGGTCAATCCAGCCAGATCCTCAACCGAATTAATTGCCCGTCCTCTGGTCAGCAGAACCGCTGGAGAATTTGCCCAGATGGCAAGAACCTTGGTTTCTGAATAGTCATCGGCAATCAGGTCAAATTTACTCCACAGAGTGTTCACCGCCGCTTCAGGACTGGAAAAAAGACCCGGCAATTCGGCCACAAGCGTCCTTGGAAATTGCGAAGAGGTATAACCCTGAAGGCCAAATCCGATGTCAGCAACACCCGTTAGGACACGATTGTACTGGCGCTTGGGCCCAGCACCGAGTTCTCCCGAAGGGTAAATGCGAATGGTGACGTCGTCAGCTGAGATTTTTGCGAGTTCTTCTGCCAGAGGCTTAAACACTTTGGCATTCATTGGATGCCGCGCTGGGATGAAATTAGCGAGGCTGAGTTCGGTTTGTGCAATCGCAGGCACGGGTGCCAACAGAGCGACAGCCAAACCGACCAATGTTGCTACGGATTTTAAGATTCGAGACATGATATTTTCCTTTTGCAATCGGGAACGACCGGCAAAAACCACCGAGAGCCTCCAATTGCAGTTGCAGTTTGTTTCACTTGTTGAATTGGCGCACGACTTCAACCGCTGCCGCGTCAGCGACAACTTGCGAATTCAACATTGGCACTTGTTCAGCGTTGGCCCGCCGCGTTCAGCGGGCCATGTTATTTGGGTCAGGCTGCACTTGCGACCTTGTCTTCCATGACGGTAATGCCCATGCCGGTCAGCATCGGCATGTAGTAACTGCGGTGGACCTTGTTGACATCCTGCGTCAGCGCTCCACGCATACCCAGCCACATGATCATTTCCACAGACTCAGCACCACCACGCTCCATCCAGACATCGTGTGGAATGTCGATGAGCTTTTTTGGATCGTCTTCGATCATATCGAGAAATTCCTGATCCCAATTTTCGTTCATGTGGCCAAATCGATTGCCGTGGAGTTGATGGGACAGTCCACCCGTTCCAATGACGGCGACGCGCGCGTCTTCCGGGTATGATTCAACCGCTTTTCGAATTGCCTGACCAAGTTGCCAGAGCCGATTTGGAGTGGGCAATGGATGCTGAAGTACGTTGACATGCAATGGTACCGTCTTCACCCCCCAGTCTGGTTCAAAGTCGAACAGCAGCGGCAACGGAACAAGCAAGCCGTGGTCCATCACCATTTCCTGACAAATCGTCAGATCGAATTCACTTTCGCCAATGATGGAGTTTGCAAGGTGCCAGGAGAAATCGAGATCTCCCTTGACCGTCGGCAAGTCACGAATTCCCCAGCCTTCATCGCCGATCGGATATTCTTCCGCTGCACCCATAGCAAAGGTTGGGCATTTGTCGAAGAAAAAGTCGGTTCCATGATCGTTATATATAACGATTGCGTGGGTCACTTCTTTTTCCTTCAGCCAGGCTTTTGCCGGCTTGTAACCGTCGAATAGTGGTTTCCATTCAGGAGATTCCTGAGCTTTTTGATCGAATGCACTTCCTATTGATGGCACGTGCGATGAACCAACGCCTGCAACAATCTTTCCCATTGTACTAATCCTTTGTTATTGAGGTTCTGCCTGCCTTCAGGTGTTCTGTTTGAGCGGTACATTGCGCGTAGCCATGAACTCTTCGAGAGTTTCTCCGCGCTGTTGAGCGCCCATGCTGGCAAGGCCATCTCCGGTTACGGCGCCAATCTTGATCAGCATGTAAATGCTGCCACCACCTTCTTCGACCAAAGCCTTTACGTCTTTTTCGATGATCTTTTGCTTTTCCCAATCGGAGAGACCAAAAGTGTCCATATAGGCCACGGGGTCCTTGCCAAAGGCTTCCCGATTTTCAGCTTTCGCCAGCGAATAGGCGAATTTATTAAGCTTGAGACCTTTCGCTGACCGTTTGCCGGTAAATACGAAAGTGCCGGGGATGTGGTCTGAGTGTCCGGTTTCCTTACTCATTGTTCTAGTTCCTCCCTGTAGGTGTTCTGAAAGGGCGTCTTGGCTCGGAATTTCGACCGAGGCAAAGGGGTTGCGTGTACAAGTGTCGCAGGCAGTCGAGCATCCGCATTTATGTATCTGTGGGCGCGGCACATGTGGGCTCACAGTTCCGGCCAATGGGCAAATGGCAGGCCGGTGTGTTGTTTGGCGTATGAAATTTGTGCGGTCTCATCCCTCACCAGGTATTCCAGTTCGGCGCGCTGCATGCGGCGATCGAAGGAGTTGGTGCCTGGAAATACGTGATATTTTGACGTGTTGCTCCAGGAAAATCGCTGAGTTTGAATGTTGCGTTCGACGGCAATACCCGAATAGCTGTCGAGGATGCTGGAATCGTCTTTCGTGAAATGCTGGATCAATCCGGCCGACAGGACGCTGATATCGGCAAATGCAGAGTTCAATCCCTTGGCACCAGTTGGCGGAACGATATGAGCCGCATCACCTGCCAGGAACATACGTCCATATTGCATTGACTCACAAAAGAAGCTGCGAAGGGGCGTGACGTCCTTCTGGAAAATTTCTCCCCGCTCAAGTGTCCAGCCCGAGGTTCCCATGCGAGTGTCGAGTTCTTCCCACACTCTTTCGTCTGACCACTCATCAAGATTTTCGTCGGCTGCGCATTGCAGATACAAACGGGAGATTTCCGGTGATCGCATGCTGAGCAAAGCGAAACCGCGGTCGTGATGAGCAAACAGCGCGACATTCGCTGACGGAGCGGCTTTTACCATGACTCCCAGCCAGCCGAGGGGGTATGTTTTTTCGTGAGTTTTCAATGCGTCTGCAGGAATCGATTTGCGACAAGGGCCATGATAGCCATCGGCGCCGACGACAAAGTCTGCCGAAATCTCCTTTTCAATCCCGTCCTGGATGTAGGTGACCTTGGCACGGTCTCCATTGTGATTCTCAATCGTCTGAACGGGTGCTTCATAAACAACGTCATGTCCCGCTTTGTCCAAAGCTGCCAATATATCCTTGGTTACTTCCGACTGGCCGTAAACGGTGACTCCAATGCCAATGAGTTTTTCAAAATCAATAAAATGGTGTTGATTGTTGATCCCAACGATCACGCCGGCATGCTTCATGCATTCCTTTTGCAACCGATCACCTACACCGGCACGGATCATCAGATCCACGGCG
The DNA here is from genome assembly GCA_011087605.1 of Hyphomicrobiales bacterium. Lineage (GTDB taxonomy): Bacteria > Pseudomonadota > Alphaproteobacteria > Rhizobiales > Rhizobiaceae > Pseudahrensia. Next base: position 1,883 of record JAALLE010000141.1, on the reverse strand, counting down.
TTTTGCTCCATCACACCGGCGCGAATGCGGCCTTCAACATATTCTCGGCTGCGCGCTTCAAGAACGACATTTTCAATGCCGCGTTGACGCAGGATCCATGCGAGAAGAGAACCGGACGGACCAGCACCAACAATGACAACGGGAACGTGCATTAGTTAAACTCCTTCTCATTGAAGTGGGGGTATGTGGTGGTCTTGCTTTTTAAAGAATCTGGCAGGGTAAGGGCGCCGAGCTGCCGTGCAATCTTGCCGCAGGTCGGGTTCCGCGATGGGCAGTTTAGACAGGCCAGTGAAAGTTCTGGTGTGCTGGATGTTTGAGACTGCGTTTCCATCATGTTCTCCTCCTTAGGTGGAGGAAATTTAGCGCACGGATTCAATTAAAACCATTCATGCAACTTCATAGTTACTATGAGATCTCTTCATTTAACTGATGCGCGTACTGGAACAATCCCAGTAAAGGCGGAAAGCGTTTTCCACCAACAGTGCATTTTGCAGTTCGGGGGCTGGAGCAATTTTTGGGATGACATCAACCAGATGCCCGTCATCCGGAACGTGGGACTTCATGTTAGGGTGGGGCCAGTCCGTTCCCCAAAGCACCCGATCGGGAAATCGCTCAACCAATGCGCGCGCGAATGGGACAACATCCTCATAGGGCGGACCGCTCAGCGTTAGCCGCTCCGGGCAGCTCACCTTGGTCCAAAAATTCTGGTTTTCCTCCAAGAGTTCAATGAACTTTTGAAAGTCCGGATGTTCTACACCTTTGGAAACATCGGGGCGCCCCATATGATCCACAACTACAGTTGTTGGCAGGCTTTTCAGAAAAGGCGCTAACTCTTCCAGATCGGGTGCCTCGAAATAGGCTACGATGTGCCAACCCAGATCAGCGATGCGCTCGGCAATGTTGATGAAAACGGATTTTGGGGTCGAATCGACCAATCGTTTTACAAAGTTGAAACGCACTCCGCGCACTCCCGCCAAGTCGAGTTTTACCAGCTCCTCGTTGCTTATCTCCGGGCCAACGACGGCAACTCCTCGCGCCAGATCTCCCGCCACGTTCAAAGCATCGACCAAAGCGTCGTTGTTTTGGCCGTGACATGAGGCCTGTACAATCACATTGCGGGTGAACCCCAAATGGTCTCGCAGTTTAAAGAGCTTGTCTTTGCCGGCATCGCAGGGGGTATATTTTCGCTCCGGTGCATAGGGAAAAACGCTTTCGGGGCCGAACACATGGCAATGTGCATCAACTGCCCCTGGTGGAGGCCTGAATGTTGGCTTAGACGGATTTGAATGGAACGGTAAATAATCGGCGTCCATGTGCAGCTCCTGATATCAGTGATTTTAGCGCAGTCGATTGATCGCCCGTTGATGGGAAGCCCTACGGCGTCACAAATACTTAAGACCTTTTTCGGCCAACCGTTGGCGCATATTGTAAATGTCGAGCCCCAACTCGCCTTTGGTTAGACGTTGCCGCTTGTCGCCTTCATTGGCTTCTCGGCGGCGCGCATTCGTCAAAACGGAGGCTGCTTCCAGCCTTTCCACCACGCAAACGCCGTCATCATCGGCAACGATTACGTCTCCGGGATTTATGGAGGCACCGGCACAAACAACGGGGACGTTGACCGACCCAAGTGTTTCTTTGACGGTTCCCTGGGCATAAATTGCCTTTGACCAGACCGGAAACTCCATGCCTGTGAGATCCAGCACATCGCGTATGCCAGCATCAATGATCAGTCCGACGCAGCCGTGGGCTCTGGCGGAGGTTGCCAAAAGGTCGCCAAAATATCCGTCTTCACAAGGTGAAGTCGGGGCTACGACCAATATGTCTCCCGGTGTAACTACTCAGCTACCCTATTTCTGCTGCCATTAGGTGCGACAATTTGATTC
>JAALLE010000038.1 GCA_011087605.1 Hyphomicrobiales bacterium | reverse complement strand
CAATATGGCGCATTACGACGCCGATGGTGCAGGAGCCATCCACACCATCCGCATGATCGACCCCCTTCTCAACATCTGGCCGGCCCATATGATCAACCACAATCGTGGTTGGTAATTGCTTTAAAAATGGTGCCAAATCTTCCAGGTCCGGAGCTTCGAAATACACGACAATATGCCAGCCCAGTTTTGCGATGCGCTCTGCAATTGACAAGAAAACTTCACGCGGCGTGGCATCTACCAGTCTTTTGACGAAATTGAACCGCACCGCGCGAACGCCTGCCTCGTCCATCGCCCTCAATTCTTCATCGCTGATATCGGGCGAGACAACGGCAACACCACGCGCCATGTTATTTGAAGATTTCAGAGCATCCATCAGAGCATCATTGTTACGACCGTGACATGACGCCTGAACAATTACGTTGCGCTCAAAACCCAGATAGTCGCGCAATTCAAACAGCTTCTCTTTGGGTGCATCACATGGCGTATATTTGCGTTCCTTGGCATAGGGAAATTTTTCCGAGGGGCCAAATACATGGCAATGGGCGTCAACAGCACCTTTTGGCGGCAGATAATTGGGTTTGGCCGGACTTGGATGAAACGGCAAATAATCTGCGTCCATTTTCTGAATTTCATTCATTCATTTTTCCCAAACCGATTTCGAAATATTGGATCATAGAATAACCCCTCCGAAGTGCATGTCACCAGCGATTTTATGCAGACAATCCGAGTGAAGAACCCAGCGGCGAATGTCGGTTGATCAAGGGCCAACAGCACAGTTGCGCGGCCATTCAGCACTCCCCTGGAAGATAGTCAAAATGTGCATAGGTGGCGGGCAGGCCTTCACCGCTGGTATCAAAGGCGACCATGCCGATAAATGCCCCTGTAAAAGACGCGTGCTCGCCGCGACCTCCTTCATCGGAGATAACGCTGGCATCGAGCACCGGTCCTGCAGGCAACCAATCGTCGCTTTTTGAAAGGCGATAGAAAAACTGAAGCTTCTCGAACTCAATTTCCGCAGCTAGTTGCACAGGGCCTGCTTGTGGCAAATCAACTGAAGACTGCAGCGGAAATTCCAATTGGCCCTCCGGCCAGTCTCCCGGACAACTCAGGATGGTCAGGATACGGCCACGGGTTTCATGCCAGGTTATACCGATGAAATGAAATTTCGTGCGGTTATAATAATGAACAAGTCCGGCGTTCTGCTGAATATTGTGTGGTTGGAATTCCAATTGGGTTTCTGCCCGAAACACCAGGTGTTCCTGACGGCGGGCAACGAGCGATTGCTCAAACCAACTGCCAATGGATTCCCGCACATGCAGAACCAGTCCGGACGTTGTTGCGGTGAACAGGCGTTCCGGACAGGGGCTGCGCAACCACTGAAAGTCCTTCGGCAGGTCTTCGCTGTCAAAACGGCACAAAACCGGTTGCGGACCCTGAGGAACCGATTTTCCGTCGGGGGAAACGACATTAATTGATGGCACTAATCCACCTTCTTCCAGATAAAGCCAATCATCCTCTCGCCAAACGCATTTTTGCAGGCCGGTTTCACGCCCCAAAGGCGAGCGACGGCTCCCTCCCAGAGGTCTTGAACACAAATGAGTATGGTAAACCTGCCCTCCAGGTGTTTCGACCATCTGGCCATGACCCGATCGTTGCAGAACAGCTTCCGGCGCATCTTTGGAAGTCATCAGAAACATGTTTGGATGAAGTTCGTAAGGTCCCTCAACTGAAGACGAGCGCAACATGGTGACGGCATGCTCGTAGCCAGTGCCACCTTCCGCAACGGTCAGATAATAATAGCCATTGCGTTTAAACAGGTGTGGTCCCTCTACAAGACCATGGGGGCTTCCCTGCGAAATATTGGAAACTTCACCAATCAGTTTGCCCAAAGACGCATCAAATTCCTGCAACAGGATTCCCGCAAAAGCCGGATGTTTCGGGCTTCCGCCTACTGAATCCGAACGATGGTTCCAAAGCATGTTCAAAAACCACTTCCGCCCACCATCATCATGGAACAAGGAAGGGTCGAAGCCGGATGAATTGATATAGATCGGATCTGACCAAGGCCCCGAAATGACGGGCGCAGTGACGATGTAGTTATGGGTATCCTTGAAATTTCCGTCGAGCCGCTTCACATCGGTATAAACCAGCCAGAACAAGCCATCAGCGTAAGACAGACACGGGGCCCAGATCCCGCAAGAATCGGGGTTTCCACGCATATCAAGCTGGCTCACCCTGTTTAGAGGACGGTTCACCAACTGCCAGTTGCACAGGTCCCGAGAATGGTGGATTTGGACGCCCGGATACCATTCGAATGTGGATGTAGCGATATAGTAATCATCGCCTACCCTGCAGATTGAGGGGTCGGGATTGAAACCGGGTAAAATTGGGTTGACGATCATTGATTCTCGAAACTTCAGTGGCCAAGTTGCCGCTGTCGAAGAGGGCCTTTCTATTTCTTCTTCGCCCTTGGTTTTGGAGACAACATTGCCCGGGCCTGTTTATTGTCTAAAGCTGCTGGCCGGTCGCAGGTTGTTGACGGTTTGACGGCTTTGCCCGTTTCACCTGCCTTCAAAATTGAAACCATCACGTCGACGACGTGCAGGGACATTTCCTGCGAACAACGATGGGGCCGATCCTCCTGAATTGCACTGGCCATATCCGCCAATCCAGCTGTGCGGTAATTGGCCATCATGCCCTGATTATGCTTCTGGTTCGGCACGCCAAGCGCATGAGCAAAGGACGGCATTTTGCCACGCAGTTTTTTGCCTTTGCTGATTTGCAATTCACCACCAAAGAAATTTGGATCAGGAACATAAAGGGTTCCATCTTCGCCGTACAATTCCATATTGGTGTGATCATGGTGCCAAACGTCCCAACTGGCACCGAGTGTTATGATCGCGCCACTTTCAAACTCCAATAAGCTATGAATAGTGGTTGGCGTTTCAACCTTGATTTTTTCTCCAGCGCGCGGTTTCGACGTGATTGTGCGATGCGAAGACGGGGTCGACGACATTGCCATGACTTTACTCACCGGGCCCAGCAGTTGTACCAGATTGGTGATGTAGTAGGGGCCGATATCCAAAACAGGGCCGCCACCTTCAAGAAAGAAAAAATCAGGATTGGGATGCCAATCTTCCATGCCATGGCTCATAACATGGGCCGTGCCACCGGTGACTTTTCCGATAGCGCCAGCATCAATCAGATGGCGGGCATGCTGATGCGCGCCACCCAAAAATGTATCAGGTGCAGAACCCACGCGAACGCCTTTTTTTGCGGCGCGGCGCAACAAATCTTTTCCTTCGCGTACCGACAGAACAAAAGGCTTTTCGGAATAAACATGTTTTCCAGCGTTGATGATCGCTTTCGACACTTCATAATGCGCCGCCGGGATGGTCAGATTCACGATGATGTCGATGTCATCCGCTTTCAGCAGGTCATCCACACTATCTGCCCGCAAGCCAAACTGCTTGGCCCGCATTTCGGCCGCTTGTTTATTCATGTCGGCGCAGGCTACGACATTAATGCTCTTAAACAGTGAAGACAGTTCCATATAGGCTTGCGAAATATTTCCGCAGCCGATTATTCCAACATTCATAACTTTGGCCATTTTCAATTATCCTAAAGAGCTTTCACTGCCGCAATCGAGCGGCGTGCAAAACGCTGGTGGTCGTTGGGATTGTCATGTTCCATTACGAAGATTTTGGCGGGTGTTTGTTGCAAAGCACCCAATAACCCTTTCCAGTCCATTGTGCCGTGGCCAACATCTTCCCAGCCGTCCTCATCGACACAATGACCGACTCTGGCAATGTCCTTCACGTGCACAGCATCAATGCGCGAACCGTGGCGGGAAATCCAGTCCATCGGATCACCACCGCCGCGCACAATCCATGCAATGTCGGCTTCCCAGGACAATAGAGGACCGCCCTGCAAAATACCGTCCATTGGAATGGATCCATCAGCTTGCGCTACAAATTCAAAGTCATGATTGTGCCAGCCGAATTTCAGGCCAGCGTCACGATACACCGCCCCCATTTTCTCCAACCTTTGTCCAAACGCCTGCCAGCCTGCTGCATCAGATGGACGCAATTCCGGACCGATATGCGGACAATAGATAGATGTCATCCCAACCGCAGCGGCAATCTCCATAACCCTGTCGGGTTGATGTTCCAAAACATCAAGACCGAAATGCCCCGAAGGCATGGCAAGGCCGCTGGATTTCAGGGCTGAGGCCAGACCCTCAAGGTCTTCATACAGGCCTCCATATCCCTCGACCTGAGCATAGCCAAGATCGGCAAGCATGGTCAGAGTATCACTCAATGGAGGAAAGTTTCGCGACGAATAGAGTTGGTAGGACAGATCAGTCATGATGTCTCCGGTAGATAATCTCAAAAATTTATGCGGCTTAGATGCGTAGCTCTGAATCCTGGTCGAATATAGACACGCGTTCGGGGTCAAAATGGACGACCTGTTGATCACCAGTTTTCAACTTGGTTTGCCCATCAACCCGGAATCGAAAATCCTGGTCTCCAAGTTTTGACCATACCAGGGTATCCGACCCCATCGGTTCTACAACATCAATTGTCAATTGCGCCTCAAACAGTCCTTTGTCTGTAGCCTTGCCAAGATTGATATGTTCTGGACGCACCCCCAAACAGGCCGAACCTTCGCGCGGACCACTGGCAAATTCATACCGCTTCAAGTCAATTTCAACGCCATTGGAAACAAATTTCTTACCACCAGCCTGCAAGTCACCATCCATGAAATTGATGCTTGGAGATCCGATAAATCCGGCAACATACTTGTTGGCTGGCTTATTGTAGATTGTATTCGGGTCAGCCAGTTGCAAAACGGCGCCGTCCCGCATGATCGCTATTCGATCAGCCAAGGTCATTGCTTCGATCTGGTCATGGGTAACATAGATCATTGTGTTGTCTTCAAGCTTCTGGTGAAGCCGCTTGATTTCAACCCGCAGTTCAGCGCGAAGTTTGGCATCCAGATTAGACAATGGTTCGTCGAACAAAAACACTTCGACATCTCGAACCAAAGCTCGCCCGATGGCAACGCGTTGACGTTGTCCGCCTGATAATTGCGCCGGTTTTCGCTTCAAAAGAGGCTCGATATGCAAAATTTCGGACGCCTGTTTGATCCGCTGCTGAATCTCGGCAGCCGGCATCTTCTGGTTCTTGAGGCCAAACGACAGATTCCCTTCTACCGTCATCTGCGGATAAAGCGCGTAGGACTGGAACACCATGCCGATGTCTCGATCCTTCGGTTCCAGCCAGGTAACGTTCTTGCCGCTGATGAAGATTTGTCCATCGCTGACGTCGAGAAGACCGGCGATACAGTTCAACAATGTTGACTTTCCACAGCCCGACGAGCCCAAAAGGACCAGAAACTCGCCTTTTTCGATTTCAATATTGAGATTTCGAAGAACCTTGACATCGCCAAAGTTCAAATCGAGACTTTTTACAGAGACGCTCGACATAATCAGCCTTTCACCGCACCAGCGGCAATGCCGCGCACAAATAGTTTTCCGGAGACAAAATAGATCACCAATGGCACCAGTCCTGTCAGGATGGTTGCCGCCATGTTGACGTTATATTCCTTGATGCCCTGAACCGAGTTGACGATATTGTTCAGCTGCACCGTCATCGGATAGTTATCCGGCTTGGTGTAGATCACCCCAAACAGGAAGTCGTTCCAGATGCCGGTCACCTGCAGAATGATGGCCACCACAAATATCGGTAGCGACATCGGCAGCATGATACGGAAGTAAATTCCCCAAAATCCGGCACCATCGACGCGAGCTGCTTTGAACAATTCTTCCGGCACCGACGTAAAATAGTTGCGAAACAAGAGCGTCAATATCGGCATGCCGAAAATTGTATGCACCATCACCAGACCACCAAGCTTGGTATACAGGCCCAGTTCACGCAGGATGATGACGATCGGATAGATCATCACCTGATAGGGGATGAAGGCACCGAAAATTAAGATCGTAAAGAATATCTCGGATCCCTTGAACTTCCAGTTTGCCAAGGCGTAGCTGTTGATTGAGGCAATGACGATGGAAATTACCACTGATGGAATGAGGATCCGCACGGAATTCCAGAACCCGCGCGACAGACCGTCGCAATTCAGGCCGGTACAGGCCTCCGCCCATGCCTTCACCCAGGGTTGAAATGTCACCTCAAGCGGTGGGGCAAATACATTGCCCAGCCGGATTTCCGGCATGCCCTTTAGCGACGTAACAACCATCACATAAAGCGGCAGCAGGTAATACAGCGCGATAACGATCAGCGTACCGTAGAGAATAATGTTGCGGCGCGAAAACGTGCGCTTTGGCTTGGGCCCGCGCGGGCCATCTTCAAGTGCTTCAGCCATGTTGTTTCTTGCCTCCAAACTCAAGGTAAGCCCAGGGGATCAAGATGATCAGAACAGTCACCAACATGACGGTTGATGCGGCAAAGCCCTGACCCAGATTTTGGTTCTGGAACATATAATCATAAACATATTTGGCAGGGACTTCCGACGCGATGCCGGGGCCACCATTGGTTTGCGCCACCACCAGGTCATAGACCTTGACGATACCTGCTGCGATGATCACCAACGTGGTGATAAAAACCGGGCGCATCATTGGAATGACAATTAGTAGGTAGGTTTTCCAGGTGGGAATGCCGTCAACGCGGGCGGCTTTCCAAATGTCTTCATCAATGCCACGCAAGCCAGCCAGCATCAGGCACATGATCAAGCCGGTGCCCTGCCAAAGGCCAGCGATCAAAACTCCATAAATTACCAGATCGGCATCATAGAGCGGATCGAAAACAAAGCTTTCCCAACCCAGGCCGCGCACAATGCTTTGAATGCCGAATTCCGGATTCAAAACCCATTGCCAGACCAGTCCGGTCACGATGAAGGAGAGCGCAAACGGATAAAGAAAGATGGTTCGAAACGTGTCTTCGAAGCGAATTTTTTGATCCAGCATTGCTGCCAGAAGGAAACCAATTACCAACGAGAAAATTAGCGAACAAATGCCGTAAATGGCGATGTTCTCAATTGAGATCAGCCAGCGGTTTTGTGAAAACAGGCGTTCATACTGGTCAAACCCCACCCATTTCGTACTGGGCAGCAATTTGGACTTGGTGAACGAATGAACAATGGTCCAAATGGTGCATCCAACAAATATCACCAGGGCGGTCAGTACCATTGGTATCGCCGCAATTTTGGCACTCATATTTCGAAATAGCTGAACCGGACGCTGTGAAGTCGCCATCCTGCATCTCCTCCCTGGTGCAGAAAAGCCGACCCGTCTAAAACGGCGGGTCGGCTCCAGTCAAAAGATTGACTTAGTCAGCAGATGCAATGATTGCGACATAGCGCTTCTGGGCATCAGCCGGCGTAATCGACTTGTCGTTCCAGAATTCAACCATCAAGTCCTGAATCTGACCTTGAGTATCGGCCGAAAATGCATTCACTCCATCAGGAAGGATGTTGCCAGCAGCAAGGATCTTGAGGCCCTTTTTCATGCAGTCATTTGCGGCAGTCAGATCGACGTCACCACGAATTGGCAGAGAGCCTTTTTTCAGATTAAACGCAACCTGAACCGATTTTGAAATCATCTGTGACGCCATGCGCTTTTGAGCGGCAGTGACTTCAGCATCATCGCTTTTCGGGAAGTAAAATGCATCACCACCAGTGGCGATAATTTCGTTTACACCCAGACCGGGCAAGCAGGTATAGTCCTTGCCAGCAACCTGTTTGGCTACCTGGAATTCACCTTGAGCCCAGTCGCCCATGATCTGACCACCGGCTTTGGCGGTAATCACCATGTTAGTGGCCTGGTTCCAGTCATTGACATTTGATCCGTCAGACAACGCACGCGCATTCGCATAAGCTTCAAACACTTTTCCAGCTTCAGCACTGCCTGCAGCGTCCGCATCTTTGCCGTTCAGAATTTTGACAAACAGATCCTGACCACCAACAGCGACCATCAAAGTGTCAAACGCCAACTGCGTCTGCCAGGGCTGTTGGCCCATAGCTAGCGGCACAATGCCTGCTGCTTTTAACTTAGGCGCGGATGCAACAAATTCGTCCCAATTGGAAGGAACAGCAACGCCGGCTTTTTCATAAGCGGCATGGCTCAGCCAGATCCATTGCGGAGAGTGAATGTTGACCGGCACGCAATAAACCTTGCCGTCCAGTGTGCAGCTGTCCAGCAGACGCACCGGGTTAACCAGGTTTTTCCAGCCTTCGGCATCAGCAACATCTGTCAGATCCAGCATCAGACCTGCTTCAACCAGTTCTTCGGCCTGACGACCATGGTTTAGCTGAGTAGCTCCCATGGGATCACCACCGATGATACGGCTGATAATGATCGGACGAGCAACACCACCGGATCCGGCAATCGCACCGTCAACCCATTTGTCACCACCCTCGTTAAACGCTTTGGCGAATTCCGCCACAGCTGCTGCTTCACCACCGGATGTCCACCAATGTGTGACTTCCAGATCTGTTGCAAAGGCTGCCGTGGACATTGCCATAGCTGTCGTGCAACCCAACAAGGTTTTAAAAAGTTTCATATTTTATTCTCCCAAAGCGCGGTCCCGACCAAGTCTCGACCGACGTTCAACAAAGTTACTTTTGGTAGCCTCCCAGCTATCTAAATCGATTATAATTTAAGCCGAATCATCCATCTCGCGGACGTATAATTGCATTTGTAATCGATTACATGTAACGTGACCGTTGCCGTTGAAACTGTCAAGTCCCTTTCTTGGCTCTGTGCAAAGCACTAAAAAGATGAAGTTTTTCAGCAGATGGAACAAGAAGCCGCACCGAAAATTACTGATGTTGCGCGGGTTGCGGGCGTCTCGACAGCCACGGTCAGTCGAGCTTTAAGCAAGCCGGAAACTGTTGCCAAGCAAACCCGCGAAGCGGTGCTGGCAGCTGCCGCTGAAACCGGGTACCGGATCAATCTGGCAGCGCGAAATCTTCGTCGTCGGAGTACTGGTGCAATCGTTCTTTTGGTCCCCAATTTGGGCAACCCGTTTTTCTCGCAGATCCTTGCGGGTATTGAATCTACTTTGTCGAGCCGGGGTTTGAGCACCCTGATGGTGGACACAAAGCATTCCGGGTCTGGTGATGAATTCATTCTTGACTATCTCCACCATTCGCGCGCCGACGGCATTATTTCGCTTGATGGTTCCCTGCCCCCATCAATTTTGAATTCGCCTGGAATGGCGGCGGAAAATCTTCCAATCGTATTTGGTTGCGAGTGGCTGCAGAATGGCCACTACCCATCCGTGCGGGCCAATAACGAACAAGGCGCATTGCTGGCGATTGAGCACCTGGCGTCACTGGGACATTCAAATATTGGCTATATCAATGGCCCCGATGAAAATGTGTTGTCCCAGGTTCGAAAGGCAAGCACAAAAAGAGCCTTGAAAGATCGCGGGGTGCCGGTTCGCGAAGATTGGTTTTTTGCAGGTGACTTCACCCTTGAATCGGGCGCAAGCGTCGCCCGAAAATGGATGAAGATGGAAGACAGGCCAAGCGCAATTTTTTGTGCCAATGACGAAATTGCTTTCGGTCTGATTTCTGAATTGCATCAGTCCGGCATCAGGGTCCCGGATCAATTATCGGTAATTGGCTATGACGACATCGACATAGCCAAACGGTATATTCCGGCGCTGACCACCATCTGGCAGCCTCGATTCGAATTGGGACAAACAGTTGCTGAACTGTTGTTGAAGGGAGTTACGGATGGCGGATTTGGCGACACGATTCAGGTCAAGACATTACCAGTCAGACTGATTATTCGTCAAAGTACCTCTGCCCCATAATCCCGATACTCACATGCCGACCGTCTGACTAAAACTTCGATTCGCGATCTCTGACGACAGCCGACAGTGTTTGGTTATAGGGCGTTGCGATGCCCAACTCTTCACCCAGTACGGGAGCCATGCCGTTGATCGCATCGATTTCCGACTTTCGTTCAGCAAGGTTATCCAGCAACATTGACGGGCGGGCATCGGGCATGCGGGCACCAAATTCGCGCACATAGGCAATGGGATCAGAAAAGCTGAAATTGATGCCTTTCGCCTTGCCCAGCTGATACACTTCCAGGGCACACCCCACCGCAATCGCCCATTTCTCCGGCGACGCCTGCAATTCTCCCATTGTGCAGTTAAAGGCCGTGCAAGGCGCTGAATAGGTTGAGTTGCAGAGATATTTTTCCCAGATCAGCTGTTGGATATCACCAAAGGCTTTGGCCTTGAAACCAGCACCCTGCCAGAGCTTTTCAATCATCTTGAGACGCGGGGTCAGGCCACCGTTCATTTCGCCGATGCGAATCAGGTTCATCGCATTGTGGTGAGCATGTCCCGGCCCTTTAATCGAAGCGCCGAACCCTTCCGCGACGCCTAACAAGACATTCTCCACTGGCATGAATTCAGCAATTCGCTCTCCAGCTCCGAGCCCATTTTGAATGGTCAGAACCAGCGAATTGGGTGACAGATAGGGTGCAATCGACCTGGCTGCTGCACCGACTCCGGAGGCCTTTGTGGCAATGATGAACAGGTCGCTTTCTCCTGCATCCGCCACATCGCTGCTGGCTCGAACCGTTGTTACAGTGCGATCGCCACTGGCACCCTCAACGCGCAAGCCACCATCATTGATGGCCGCCACATGTTGTTCCCACACATCGATGGCCCAAACTTCGTTTTCTTGTCCATTAGTTGAGGTGTCGGCAAACAGCGCGGCGTAGACCGATCCCATGGCACCGGCACCCACAATGGTAACTTTCATTACAACGAGCCTTCAATATCCTTATTCTTCAATCTCCATACCCCGAACATCGGATTGGTGCCAGTTCATCCGGGGCTTGCCGACACAAGAATTCATCCATAAATTGAATGAATGCCCGAATTCAGGAGTATTTTGTTATGAATGTGAGGCAGTTGGAGGCTTTCCGTGCCACCATTGAAACAGGTTCCATAACGGCTGCAGCGGAACTACTCCATGTTTCCCAGCCAAGCGTCAGTCGATTGATTGCCGATCTGGAAAGGTCCGTTGGTTTTCCTCTGTTCCTTCGCGCTGGCCGGGGTTTGACCGCAACGGTTGAGGCCAGGCGTTTTTACAAAGCGGTGGAATCCATGTTCGTTGGCGTTGGCCGTCTGCGCGAACTCGCAGAAGCCATCAAAACAACGGCAGATGGTGCCGTTTCAGTTGGGGTTATTCCCAGCCTTTCTCAGTCAATTTTGCCAGATGCCGTTGCCCACATGCTGTCAGAGCGACCGGATATGCGGTTGATGCTTTCCACTCGAAATACCCCCGCCATTATCGATGCTGTGCGCATGCAACAACTGGACATTGGTATTGTCGGGCGCGAACCACCTTACGATGGTGTCGAGATATTGCACCAAACCACGGTGCCCTATGTCTGTTTGTTGCCCGATAGTCATCATCGCGCAAAGGAAAACGGCCCGGTCGATCTGCAGGAGCTGAGTCAATCGGAAAAATTCGTTACATTCGGAGACATTTATCCCGACGAAATGACCGGCATTGATCGATCTCTATCGCAACAACTCCAGAAAAAGTCGAGTATTTCGGCTACCAATATGCCGATGGCCGCCGCATTGGTAGGATCAACAGGCGCACTTGCCATTGTCGATCCATTCACTGCGTCGCTGTCTGTTCGGATGGGCGGCGTGGTTTCACGCCCTTTGCTCCAGGCGATGACTTACCATGTCGCAATCATCACCAGAGGCCTGGATACATTGTCCCGCGAGGCCGGAGCCTTTGCGCAACTTGTGTCAGAACGGATCAATCAACAAACCGACTGATCGTGCCTGATCGATTGTCTAGGAAAACGGCAGCAAGCTGACTTCGCCCGCCCGCTCATCGTCTGGTGACAACATCACTTCAACCTTTTGGCCGGGGGTCCAAAAATCGCGGTCGATCATCGACAGACCTACGTTCCTGCGCAACCGCGGCGACCAGATGCCGGAAGTTATTTGCCCGACATGGAGATCTCCTGATTTAACCGGCAAAGGAATGCCAACTCCGGACAACGGTGGACCGTCAAACAACACTCCGCGCATATCGCGCCTTATCCCCTGTGCCTGCAGTTTCTCCAGTGCCGGTCTGCCGATATATTCCAGGTCACTGGATAATGAACAATAATCCTTAAGACCACATTCGAGCGGCGTGTCGGCACGAGTAAACTCGTTCCCATATGACAGCAACCCACCTTCAATGCGCTCAATCAGATTTGGACACCCGGGCGTTATGTTAAACTCCCGTCCGGCTTCCCAAATCGTATCCCACAACGCGCCGCCAAGGTGTCCACCCCGCAGGTATATTTCAAAGCCACCCTGCCGGGAAAATCCCGATCGTGCCATCAGTTGCCGGGTACCCTGAAATTCAATCCAGGCAAATTTGAAGAAGCCAATACTGCGAATATTCTCTCCAAACAGCTTGGCAAGAAGGTCTTCAGCTTTGGGACCCTGAACCGCCAGCGGCGATACATCGGGTTCGTCAATCTCAACATCGAATTTTGCCCCCAGGGCCAGGCCTTTTGCCCACAGCAGAACATCAGAATCTGCAATCGACAACCAGAAATGATCATCGGCAAGTTTGAGCAGAACCGGGTCATTGATCATGCCACCCCACTCATCCACCAAAGGCACGTAGAGACATTGACCTACCTTTGCACCACGCAAGTCCCGCGGGCTCATCCACTGCACCAAACGCGCAGCATCCGGACCTCTGATTTCGACCTGCCGCTGGGTTGAAACATCCCAGAGTTGTACATGCTCGCGCAGATGCCAGTAATCTTCTTCAACAGTTGGCGCAAAGGCTTTGGGCAACAACATGTGGTTGACCACGCTGAAACCCCTGACCCCATGCTGCTCAATCCGATCAGTGTATGGACTGCGTCGGATACGGCGCGACATGTTTAGCCCACTGCCGGATTTACTGACGGTCATCTCGACGACCAAACGCTATATGAATTGGGCGCCAGCATGAAGGGCATGTGATAGCGGCCTTCCGGATCCGGCATTTGAAAACGGACGACCACTTCTTTCAGCGAACGACCTTTTGCATCCCCTTGGTGGCAGCTTTCAAAATATGGTGCCACGAGCAAGACCAATTCATAATCAGCCCCAATATCAATATCCGCAGCAGCAACTTCCTGCACGAAACGCCCACCCGAGTCGGTTTCGCCGGTCAAGAGAGTTTTGCGGCTTTGATCCGCCGCTATGGCTATAACCGACAGGGCGATGCCGCCTGCATGAGTGCCGTCAACGGAATTGAGCGTATGGGTTGAGATGGTTGCCATTGTCTACTCGATGGATGCCTTGTCTCTTTTGCTGGTGGTTGCCAGAACAATCGGACTGATCACCCCTTTGGTTTTGACATTCAGGCAGGCAGGTTTACCGCTGGCGATGGCCCGTTGCAGGGCTGGTTCCAGTTCATCGCGTGTCTCCACCAATTCTCCATACCCTCCCAGACCCTCAAACATTGTATGAAATGGAATATCGCGGAAGTCGGTGGCGAAATGAGTGCCGTTTTCAAACAAACGCTCCTGTTGTTGAGATATGCAATCAAGCCCACCATTGTTATCAATTACAACGACAATCGGGGTTTTTTCCTGAAATGCCGTTTCGATACTCAAACCACCCGACAGAAAAGCTCCATCACCACTGATCAACACTACTGTGCTTTCGGGATGGGTATTTTTGGCTGACAAGGCGAATGATACACCAACGCCCAGCAGACTATAGGAACCCGGATGCATCACACCGGCAAGCTGTTGCCCCTGCCATCCGGCGACATTGACAGCAATTTCCGACCAGAAATGAGTATTGCCTCCGTCAAATACCAGCCAGTCGTTTTTTCCCATGGCAGCATTTACATCCAGCGCCAGTTCAAGTGGGTGAATTTGATTGCCCACCCAATCGGTAGAAGCAGTTTCGGCCTTCAAATCTGACAGTGTTTTTTCAACCCATTCTGCCCGCTTTGTCCGGTTCAGTTTTATCCAGTCCGGTTGAAAAGGTGGGAGTTCCAACATCTGATCAAAAAAAGCTCCCGGATCACTCAGCAATACATGATCGGCCGCCCGGTTGTGGTCCAGTTCTTCATGACTGCCATTGACGCAGATC
The DNA here is from genome assembly GCA_011087605.1 of Hyphomicrobiales bacterium. Lineage (GTDB taxonomy): Bacteria > Pseudomonadota > Alphaproteobacteria > Rhizobiales > Rhizobiaceae > Pseudahrensia. The sequence continues at coordinate 22,299 of JAALLE010000038.1, read as the reverse complement.
AGGGTACAACTCTTGGGAAACAGCGGAGGGTTGCCAAAATTCATCTGATTGTCGAGACGACCGCCAACCATGATGCAGACGTCGCATTGCTCCAGAGCAAATTTCGATGGCGGGTACTGATGAACGTCAGCCAACCCCATATAGGCTTCGCAATCTTCGCCTAGCAGTTTTTGGTGGTAGGGCACATTAAAAACCGGAATATTCAATTCCTGCCCGACCGCCTCAAGCGCATTTTCGTTGCTGGACCACCATACGCCATGTCCACCAATCAGCATTGGTCGCTCGGCATTGCTGATCAATTCCATTAACGGAGCCAGGTCCCTTGGATCGGGCCAGGCGCGCGGCCTGGGCAAATCACGACGCTGAAACGGGCGCTCCTGCCTGCCAGCATCTTCTTCGAAAGATGAAAACATAATGTCGACAGGCAGGCTCAAATGAACCGGGCCCGGATAGCCACTTGTTGCCATTTTCCATGCCCGATCAACAAATTCTCCAATCCTCTCACCATCGGTAATTTGAACTGAATACTTGGTCAAAGGGGCAGCTACCGCCACATCATCAATTTCCTTAAAGCCGCCTGAACCTTGCCGTTTCAGCGTGCTCGACCCGGTAACAAAAATCACCGGTGACCGTTCTCCCCAGGCCTCAAGCATGGCCGGCACCGCATTTGCGAAACCTTCCGGCCCGACCAAACATACAGTCGGTTTTCGAGTGATGCGCGCATGCCCATCAGCCAAATGTCCAGCAACTTGCTCGTGGGGACAATTAATCACCGGCAGCTGGCATTCCATGAAACCTTCAAGTGCCGGGTTGCAGAATCCTCCTGCCAGAGTGAACACATGTTCAACCCCCTTTTCGTGCAAGGCACGCGCCAAAAGGTTGCCTCCCCGGATGCGTTTTGGATCAGTCATTGAGGTTTCCCGATTGTATTTCTGCCAGCACGGCTGAGTTTATTTGGTGAATATTGGTGACGCCTATTTGAGCCATGACCGATTTAACATCTTCTTCCAGATGATTGAAAAACGAGTTGAGACCAGCTGCACCTCCGGCGCCAAGCGCGAACAAGATCGGTCTGCCCAACATGACAAAATCTGCGCCCATCGCCAGAGCCCGCACGATATCATCACCGCTGCGGATTCCACTATCAAAGATCAGCGGATAATCCTCGCCAACCGCCTGTCGAATGGCAGGCAAAACTGAAATGGCCGCTGGTGCACTGTCCAATTGTCGCCCTCCATGGTTGGAAACATAAATGGCGTCTACTCCCAGCGCTTTGACCTCTATGGCATCTTTGGTTGAAGAGACACCCTTTACAATCAACTTGCCCCGCCACCGCCGACGCAGTTCTTGCAGATATGTCCAATCTATTCCGCCCCGACTGTCATTTCGTTGAAAGGACTTACCCAATTTTGAAGTGCGATAATTCATCGGTCCGGGGGGGCCGCCCAACAAGGTCGAAAGCGCCCACCGGGGATGCAGCGCAAAATCCACAAACTGTCGCGGGCCAATCCGAAACGGCACCTGAAATCCGTTGCGGACATCCCGATTGCGTCTGGACAGACGGGGAGTATCAACGGTGAGTACCAAATACTCATATCCCACAGCTTCGGCCCGGCTGATCATTTCTTCACTCTGCTCGGTGTCCGTACCAGCATAGAGTTGAAACCAGGCTTGAGAATTTGCCTGCTGATAGGATTTCTCCATCGTTGTAGATGCAGCAGTTGATACACAATGTGGTAATCGACGTTTCGCCGCTTGCTCAGAAATCGCCGCGTCGGCTCCCGGCCATGCCAGGTTACACATGCCCATCGGCGCCACCCCGAAGGGCAATCCATAATTGTCGCCAAGCAATTTGCACGCTGGTGAGATGTTCTCAACGTCAACCAAAACCCGCGGCTGCAGTTGAATTGCATCTAGTTCGACGCAATTATTCTGCATTGCAACTTCCTGCCCTGTCGCGCCGTCGATGAAGTCAAATACAAGTCGTGGCAAGCGCTTGCGGGCTTTCACTCGGGCCTCGACAGCATCCTGGATCGGTGATGGTCCAAATATACTGCTCACTCGATACCCTAATTCTGGTGATAACAACGCGCCCGTCGGATGTGGGCCGTGATGGCCCAGCCAAAATTACCCTTCATCAGACATATACATCAAATAAAATTCGTTCGAATACCTATTCAAAAAAACTATGCAATCAAGCCGACACCAATTTCACCTTGAACCTTTTCTTTCAGCTGTGAATTGTTCAAGGTAGCGTAACAGAAATTCTCCTGGGACCGAGCACATGGAACGAATTTGGTTAAGCCACTATCCCGAAGGGGTCCCCACAGAAATTGATGTCACCCAATACAATTCGCTCGTTGATTTGCTGGAAGACAGCTTCACCAGATACGCCAATGACGACGCCTATGTATTCATGGACAAGCGCATGACATATGGCGAGCTTGATCGTCAGTCGATGGCGATGGCCTGTTATCTGCAAAGTCTCGGTTTGAAAAAGGGTGACCGCGTGGCGGTGATGATGCCCAACGTGCTGCAATATCCAATTGCCATCGGCGGAATTTTACGCGCCGGGCTGATCGCGGTAAATGTCAATCCGCTCTACACGCCGCGCGAACTGGAGCATCAGCTAAACGATTCCGGCTCCACGGCAATCATCATATTGGAAAATTTTGCTGCAACTCTGGAACAGGTGATCAACAAGACGCCAATTAAACATACGATCATCGCCAATATCGGAGAAATGTTGGGAGGACTAAAAGGCGGCCTCGTGAACTTCGTTATCCGGCACGTCAAAAAAGGCGTTCCAGGTTACTCTCTTTCAGGCACAACTCCCTTTAAGGATACGCTGGCAATCGGGGCATCCATGACATTGGACAAGCCTGAAATCACGTCCGACGATGTGGCTGTCCTCCAATATACGGGTGGCACAACAGGCGTCTCAAAAGGTGCCACCCTGCTTCACAAGACCATTATCGGCAATTTGCTGGCGTCTGAGGCATGGATGCAGCCAGCCATAGACAAAAATCCAATCAGCGGGCAGATGATTTCGGTTTGCGCACTCCCCCTCTACCACGTCTTTGCCTTTGTCACCTGCAGCATGTTGACCATGCGGGCCGGGGGGTTGGTTGTGCTGATTCCGAACCCGCGGGATCTTGATGCGACTATCAAGGAAATCCGAAAATACAAGTTCCACCTGTTTCCTGCGGTCAACACGTTGTTTAACGCACTTGCCAATCGCCCGGATTTTGCCGAGCTTGATTTCAGTCAACTTCGAATATCCATGGGTGGCGGCATGGCAATCCAGGAAGCCACTGCCAAGCACTGGCTGGAAGTAACTGGCTGTCCCATCTGTGAAGGCTACGGGCTTTCAGAGACCTCCTCCGGCGTCACGTGTAATCCGACAAATTCGGATCGGTTTACCGGAACCATTGGTCTGCCACTGCCCAGCGTTGACATCAAAATTCTCGATGATGACGAAAAAGAGGTACCCCAAGGCGAGCGTGGAGAAATTGCCATTCGCGGACCACAGGTCATGGCGAATTACTGGCAGCGCCCTGAAGCCGCTGACGAAGTAATGACCGACGATGGTTTCTTCAAATCCGGCGATGTCGGAATTATGGACGAAAGCGGCTATGTGAAGATTGTCGACCGAAAAAAAGATATGATCCTTGTATCCGGGTTCAACGTCTATCCAAATGAAATTGAAAATGTTGCGGCCAACCATCCAGGTGTTCTGGAAACAGCCGCTGTTGGCGTGCCCGACGATGAATCCGGCGAAGCTGTTATGCTCTTTGTCATAAAGAAGGACGATGCGCTGACCGAAGAGGATCTGACCAACTTCTGTGCCGACAACCTGACCGGCTACAAGAAACCAAAATACATCGAGTTCCGCGAAGATCTTCCGCGAACCAATGTTGGCAAGATACTGCGACGGGAACTGCGAGATGAGGCTTTGACCCTGGACAAAGGCTGATTTCAGCATACGACCAGGCGGATTGGTTGGGCATCTTCAATGTGCACCACAACCTGTTCCCACCCAAATAGACCCAACATCCAATGATATTCGACGACCGTCGCAGCAACTAAAATGATGTTGCTTTACAAATTATACAATTTGTATAATTTCTGCATTTAGGAGGATATCTGATGAAGTCAAACTCAAAGTCTGCTTGTGCTTCAGCACTTAAGCGACGGATTTTGTCGATGGAAATCGTCCCCGGCCAATTGTTGGATGAGACAGCCTTGTCGCAGGAATTTGGCATTTCGCGAACGCCTTTGCGCGAGGTTATTCAGCGTTTGTGCGGAGAAGGATATTTATCTTCCCAGGAGAACCGCGGGGCGAAGGTCGCCTCGATGGATATTTCCACCATGCGTCATTTTTTTCAGGCGGCGCCCATGATCTACGCGTCTATTGCCCGTCTCGCGGCAGAGCGGTCCACTGCTGCTCAAATTGACACGCTGAAATCGGTTCAACAGCAATATCGCAAATCCATTGCGGCCGACCACGTGCAGGAAACTGCGATGCTCAATTATCGTTTCCATCAGGTAATCGGTGAAATGGCCGAGTCCCCCTATCTGATGCCCAGTCTTGACCGATTGCTGATTGATCATACTCGGATCGGCCGCGTATTTTACCAAAACAACAATCCATCGGACCGACATAGAATCGCGCAGGCCGCCGATCAGCATGATCAAATGATAGAGGCGTTTGCCAAAAACGAGCCCTCGCAAGCGGTACAGCTGACGCTCGAACATTGGGAATTATCCCGCCACCAAATGGAGCAGTTTGTCAGTCCTGACCCGCTGCCATTTGAACTTGCCGAGGATCACCGGGAGAACCAGAATGCAATTTGAAGGAATTTACACCCCTGTGGTGACGCCTCACAATGATGATCACTCGATCAATGAAGAAGCCTTTGAAGCGATCATTGAGGACCTCATTGGCTCAGGCGTTCATGGCCTGATCATCGCCGGTACGACGGGCGAATATTATGCTCAAAGCGTCGAAGAGCGTTTTCATCTAATGGCGCTGGCCAAGCAAATCATAGGCAAGCGTCTGCCCCTGATCATCGGCACCGGCGCCATTCGCACCGAAGATGCCATCACTTTCGCCACCGAAGCAAAGCGCATTGGCGCTGATGCTCTTCTCGTCACCACACCACCTTATGCTTATCCCACAGGACGGGAGATCGCCCTGCATGCACTTGCCATCGACCGCGCTGCAAATCTTCCTGTGATGCTCTACAATTATCCCGGCCGCATGAGTGTCAATATGGACGAAGAAACCCTCGATCGATTGGGCCGCAGTGCAAATTTTTGTGCCGTCAAGGAATCCTCAGGTGATCCAAATCGCCTTCATATGCTGGCCCGGGATTACCCTCATATTCAATTGTCCTGTGGGATGGATGATCAGGCGTTGGAATTTTTTGCCTGGGGCGCTCGCTCATGGGTTTGCGCCGGGTCAAACTTTGCTCCCGAGGCACATCTGGCTCTTTATCGAACCTGCGCCATGGAGGGCGATTTCAACAAGGGACGCCGGATCATGTCAGCGATGTTGCCACTCATGCGCGTGCTCGAACAGGGCGGCAAGTTCGTTCAATGCATCAAACACGGCGTAACAATGCGCGGCATCGATTGCGGGCCTCCGCGACGTCCCCTGCAGCCGCTTAACAAGGACGACAAGCGGGAATTGGCAGAAGTTATCCGCACCATGAACAAAGCCATAGCTCTGATCGAAGGAGAAAAGTCATGACCGCATTGCTAACCCGGGAAGAATACGCAGGGATCGCCGCACAGATCGATTTCCCCAAAACCGCATTCATTGACGGCAAATATCAGCCCGGTCGGGGTGGCAAATTGGCCACCGCAAATCCTGCAACGGGAGAGGAACTCTGCAAGATCTCTGCCTGCAATGCCGAAGATGTTGATCTGGCCGTCAGCAAGGCGCGCGAAGCATTTGATCAGGGACACTGGTCAAGATTACATCCAAGCGAGCGCAAGGATGTGCTCATTCGCCTGTGCAAGCTGATTACCCGAAATGCCCGCGAACTGGCGGTGATGGAAAGTCTCGATTCTGGAAAACCAATTCGCGACTGCGAAACCATCGACATTCCAGAAACCATCCACACCATCAAATGGCATGCTGAAGCGGCCGACAAAATATATGATCAGACAGCACCCGCTGGCGAAGATGCCATGGCGATGATCGTCAGGGAGCCAATTGGTGTTGTCGCAGCAATCCTGCCGTGGAATTTCCCCTTGCTCATGCTGGCCTGGAAAATCGGCCCTGCCCTCGCCGCCGGAAACTCGGTGATCGTAAAACCGGCAGAGCAAACATCGTTGACAGCGTTGAGAATTGCCGAACTCGCCGCCGAAGCGGGTATTCCTCGTGGCGTCTTACAGGTATTGCCGGGTGATGGCCCTGCGGTTGGTGAACCGCTTGGCCTCCACCTCGATGTCGACATGGTCAGCTTTACCGGGTCCACGGAAACGGGGCGACGTTTTCTGCGCTATGCCGCCGATTCAAACTTGAAAAAAGTGGTGCTGGAATGCGGCGGCAAGAACCCTGCCATCGTCTTGGACGACGCTGAAAATCTCGATCTGGTTGCCGGGCATATCGTCAGCGCGGCGTTCTGGAATATGGGTGAAAATTGCTCAGCCTGTTCAAGATTGATCGTCCATAAAGATGTCAGGGACAAGTTGACCGAACTTATCCAGGCGCGCATTCGCGACTGGCGTACAGGTGATCCACTTGATCCGACAAACCATCTTGGCGCTCTGATAGACACAGATCATTGCAAGAAAGTGGCGTCATATCTGGAGGACGGCGCGTTGAACGGTGGCAAGCTGGATGGTCCGTATATAGAACCTACTATTTACAATAATTCTGCCGATGACAGGCTCGCCCGTGAAGAAGTATTCGGGCCTGTATTGTCGATCATCGAAGTTGGCTCGCTTGATGAAGCCATCGAAATTGCAAACGACACCGACTACGGCCTCGCTGCGAGCGTTTTCACCGCCAATACCCGCCGCGCGTTGACCACCGCCCGAGCGGTGCGTGCCGGCACCGTGACCGTGAATTGTTATGGTGAAGGAGATATCTCCACACCCTTTGGTGGCTATAAACAGTCGGGATTTGGCGGACGGGACAACGGCCTCCATGCCCATGATCAATATACGGAGCTGAAAACCATCTGGGTCGATTTGTCCGACCCGGCGAACCAGGACAAGGTCAGTTGAGCGGCGGCGGCGCGACTCGGGGGCGCCGGGGCGGGCGAGAAGCACGTCGCGAATTACGTTCTGCTTTCGACACACAAATGCTACCCGCGCTCAAGCGCAATCTGCCGCTGGTCGAGCCGATGTCAGCGGAACAAATCGAAAAAATTGACGCGGCTTCCATGGCCATATTGGAAGATGTCGGCGTTATCTTTCGCGACCCCATCGCCATTGAAGATTGGCGCAAGGCTGGTGCTGACATTCGCGATGATGATCGGATCCATCTGGACCGAAATCTGATCCGGGAACTCATCCAGACAATCCCCGAAAGCTTCACCTATCACGCTAGAAATCCCGCAAACAATCTGCCGTTTGGCAGAGATCATTCGATCTTTGTACCGATGACGGGAGCTCCCTACCTGCGCGATCTTGAAGACAAACGGCGTGGTCCGACGCTCGATGACCTGGCCAATTTTCACAAACTGGCCCAGATGCTTCCGGCCATGCATTCATCGGCCCATCACATTGTTGAACCCATGGATCATGTGGTGGCTCACCGTCACCTGCGGATCACCTATTCTTCGATGAAGCACAGCGACAAAACCTTCATGGGGATGACCACCAGCCCGAAAAACGCTGAAGATGTCATGGAGATGTGTGCCATTTTGTTTGGCGAAGACTTCATGGAAACTCATCCCGTATCGACCGGCAATTGCAACGGCAATTCGCCATTGGTGTGGGATGAAACCATGCTCGGAGCAATGCGTGCTTTCTGCAAACGCAATCAACCGGTCTTGTGCTCACCATTCGTGTTGGGTGGCGCCAATACACCGGCCTCAACCGCCGCTGCGGTTGCTCAACTCAATGCTGAAGCCCTGTCGGCACTGGCTTATACCCAGGTGGTTCGCACAGGATGCCCCGCGATCTATGGTCACTACCTGTCGACCGTCTCAATGAAATCGGGGGCGCCGATGGCCGGCACGCCGGAAATCAGCCTGATGAATATGATGATCGGTCAAATGGCGCGGTATTACAAAATTCCCTGGCGCACTTCCAATACGCTGGGTGGTGCCAAGAACTTTGACGCACAGGCTGGTTATGAGAGCGCGTCCACGATGATGGCAACGCTGATGTCGGGGGCAAATTATCTTTGGCATTCCGCTGGCTGGAACGAAGCCGGCATGCATTGTTCCATCGCCAAATTCATTGTTGACGCAGAGCAATGTGCCATGGGCTATCGGATGGTCGAAGGAGTCCAGTGGGACGATTTCGACGAGGCGCTTGCAGCAGTTCGCGATATCGGTCCGGGCGGACATTATCTTGGTCACCATCACACTCGCGCAAAATTCGAAAAAGCTTTTTTTATGCCGGAGATGTTTGACAACAATTCAATTGAACAATGGATGGCGGAAGGCAGCCAGGAGATTACGGCTCGGGCCTTGGGTCGAGCAAAGGAACTGCTGGCGGCCTATGAGGAACCCATGCTTGATGCAGCAATCGACGAACAATTGAAGGACTACATTGCCCGTCGGGAACGTGAAATTCCTGCAGTCGACGCCTTAAACGACGAGTACTGAGAGTGACAATCGCCGTCAATAAAATGCCGACTGATCCCGGACCTGCGGCCTGGAATGCATTGCTCGGTCCGGCCAAGGATTTCCCCCTAGCCGAACATGCCCAAACTGCAGACTTCGTCATAGTCGGTGCAGGCTTTGCTGGTCTGGCCGCAGCACGACGGCTACGCCAGTTACAGCCGGGAGCGACAATTGTAGTTCTGGAAGCCCGAAAAATTGCCGAAGGGCCAGCCGGGCGTAACTCCGGATTCATGATCGACATTCCTCATAAACTGGATTCCAGGGACTATGCCGATAGTCGTGACGCCGATCTGCTGCGTATTTCCATGAACCGAGAAGCAATTCAATTTTCCCAAACAGCCGCAGCAGAGTTCGATATGGCGCAAGAAGCGTTTGATAAGAGCGGCAAAATCAATGCAGCAGCGGGTTCAACAGGCGTCGCAAACAATCAAAATTATGCTGAACACCTCAGCAATCTTGGCGAAACTCATGAACTGCTGGACGCGGCAGCAATGCGCGATATCTGCGGCTCCAACTATTACCAAAGCGGACTGTTCAGTCCTGGCACCGCAACGATACAACCAGCACTGTTCATTCGTTCGTTGGCAGCAGGTCTTGATCAACAGGGGGTGCAAATCTATCAATCCAGCCCGGTGACATCCCTGTCTCGCAGCCGCGATAGCTGGCACGTTGAGACCCCCAAAGCAGTAATTTCTGCCGGCAAAGTGATCCTCGCGGTCAACGGCCATATTGAAAGTTTTGGATTTTTCAAACGTCAATTGATGCATATCTATCTTTATGCATCTATCACCCGCGCCTTAACCGAAGCCGAAATTACTGCACTGGGCGGACACCGCAACTGGGCATTTACCCCTGCAGATCCGCTTGGGACAACGGTTCGCAAAATCTCAGGAACTGGCGGACACCGAATACTTGTTCGCAACAGGTTCACCTGGGCACCCGGTCGGTCGGTTTCTGAGCAAAAAATTAAGAGCATCGCACCGGTTCACGATCGAAGTTTCCAAACTCGATTTCCACAACTCCAGCACGTCCAAATGGAGCATCAATGGGGAGGACTTTTGTGCCTGAGTCGCAACAGTGCACCGGCCTTTGGAGAGATCGACACCAATTTATACTCTGCCTGCTGCCAAAATGGCCTTGGCACGGTGATGGGAACCCTGTCGGGTAAACTGGCCGCAGAACTGGCTACCGATCAGAATTCGAAAACACTGAAGGCGATGCTTGATCAGCCTCAACCATCAATTCTACCGCCGGAACCCTTTGCGTCGATTGGTGCCAATGTCTTCATGCGTTGGTCAGAATTTCGGGCAGGACGCGAACTGTAATCTATTTCTTCAGTTCCGCACGGTTGATGGTGCGGTCGCCACTCAAACCGATCCAGATCAACACCTTTGACTGATCGTCATAATCCACGACATAGCAACTCCAGCCACCGGCTGGTGGCCACTGCGAACAATATTTATTGGCCTGAACCCGCCACGAACCAAAACTTGCCCGTCCACGATCAGTATATGTTGTTGCTCCGGCCGCTGAAAATATCTGACTGGTCTGGTCACCGATCGCCACGATTGTCGGCAGCAGTTCCGATATCTCATCTGAGGTGAGCGGCTTTGCTGACGCCAATTTGCTCACAAAAATCAGGCTGGTCAAACCTACAACAACATCCAGTAACTTCATGACAAACCTCGATAAATCAACATCAGCGACGCCAGAACGGCAATGCCCAGCAAGAACACACGATAGCGGCGGTCAAACCGGCCCTTCATCCGACGCCCAGTCCACGTACCCAAAATAGCAGCCGGCGCAATAACAAGAGCCAGCCAGAAATGCGTCAGACTCGCCAATCCGGCTACATGAAGCACGATAAGTGAGGCCATACCACCCAGGGCAAAGAATGCTGCCAATGTTGCGCGGGTCTGGAGTGCTGGCTGGCTCTGGTAAATCAACGCCAACGGTGGAGCACCAACTGAAGTGATGACGCCCGTGAAACCGCTGACAATTCCCATTGCAAACAGATTTGGCATGTTCAGTTTCAACTGCCATCCGGCAATCGAGAGCAGCACCGCAAACAATATTACAAGGCCGAATACGAGTGAAAACGTTGCCAGGCTGGTCAGGCTGATCAACACAAACAAGCCGACCAAAATACCCGAAATGCGGCCGCTCAGACAGATAGTTACCTCCCGCCACACTATATTTGCCCGTTCGCTGAGCGCCCCGGCAATTGACGTTGCCGTGCCAAGATAAAGGGCAGAAACTGGCACAAGCACCGGGTCCAACAAGGCCAAGACAGGCGCGGCAGTCAAACCAAATCCCATGCCAAGCCCAGCTTGAACAACGGATCCCGCAAATACGATGACCACCACCGCACCGGCGATCCAGAATGACTGGAGCATTTGTGGTTCAAATTCGAGCAATTTGGATCGGTTCTTGAATGTCGCCAGAGCACTTATGCGCACTATGCGCCGGAGCGGTTAAAACGCAAGTCGGGCCGGAACGTTTTCCAGACCGGATCCCTAAGTTTTAACCAAACTGCGCAATTGATCTTCAAATCGCTTGCCGTCTTCCTGACCGCCCACTTCCAGCGGTTGAATTTCACCGGTTGGGCCGTCGATCAATACGCCGCGTGTGACCAACGATCCGTCTTCCATTTCGGCGCTGATCTTCAGGTTCAAGTCCCACAAATTGGCCGGACGTTCAGCAACAATAAATCCGTCACGCACGATCCTTATCCAGTCAGGCAGGTCGCTGCCATCAGCCATTTCTACCTGATAACCCGTCACGACCCCTTCAACATCGGGGTCGAACGTATTTGATACATCGATGAACAGGATGCGTTCCCGAACATAGGTTTCGACCACCAGTTGGCCGACATCTGAATATTCTACATCGTCTTCTTCCTGACGGTCATCATGAGCAAATTTAAGCGAAAATCCGGTAAGACTTTCCACGCCCCAATCATTGACGGAAACCAGGTGTTCCTCCGGACTGATGCCGGAATTTTCCCGGTGGACTTGACGCAACGCGTCTATTGCCTGCACAGCCTCCAGTACCGCAGGATCAACAGAAACCACATCCACCGTCGCATTCGTCGAAGAAATCTGGTTCACGGTATCGCTTACAATGCCATCGTTGGAGCTGATCTCCCCGACCGATCCCAGACTGGAAATCTGATTTACCGCATCCACCACAATCGGCATAATCAGATCATCAGATTGCGTTCCCACTTCTTCTTCCAGTTGCGGCAATATCAGTGGCTTCCCCTCGACATGGTCGTTTGCGTGTGCAATTTCGATGTTAATGCGAGCTTCACTGCCAGCATTCGAGGCACCATCATCATCCTGTACCCTGTATATCAATGTGCCGGCCGGTCCTACGGCTCCTGGTAACGCAACAAATTGCAGGGTCGCCAGCTCAACATTGCTGAGCACCATTTCAACCGATACCTGACGATGACTACCAGCAATTCCATCCGGCAAATAAACCAGATTACCAAACAGTGGGTCTGGCACTTGCACGATAGTAGACTGAAGTGCAGCAGAAACATCGTCCACATCTGTTGGCAGGTTGACGTTCAGCGGCACAGTTTCTGACCCGGCAACAACCAGAATTGCGGAATAGGCATCCGGCGCGTCATTGACTGCAACGACCGTCACGCCGACTTCAACACTAGTGCGGGCACCATTGCCGTCATCCACATTGATGAAGAACCTCTCAAACCCTTCAAAGTCTGGAGCCGGTGCATAGGTCCAGCTGCCATTGGAATTAACCACCACGTTGCCATGCACAGGACCGAGCCCGACACTGGCCGTGAGCGGATCTGCATCCACATCTGCCATAGTAATCGCGCCGGATACCGGCGTGTCTTCCAGAGTCACAGCCGGGGTCGAACTCGCCGTCGGGGCGTCATTCATTGCGGTCACATTAACGGAGATAGTAGCGGTTTCCGTAACCCCTCCCGATGACACAAGGTAGGTAAAACTGTCCGGCCCGTTGTAATCTGGATCAGGTACATAAGTAATATCGCCAGCAGCGGTGAAAGTAACCGACCCATAAGTGCCCTGAGATATTCCGGTGACAATTGCGGCTCCTTCAAACGAGTCAGCACCACTCCCTCCCGAGCCACCAATCGTCCCACCCCCGGTTAGCGGGTTGAAGGTGATCGGAGTGTCTTCCGTTGTCACGATTAGGTCGTCAGCAATATCGGCAACAGGAGAGATCGTCACATTCACTGTGATTGTCGCGATGCCCCCGTTCAGATCATCAATCAGAACTTCAAACTGGTCGGTTCCATTGAAATCCGCATTTGGCGTATACGTCCAGTTTCCATCTGGATTCACTAGAACAGAACCGTTGGATGCCGCGACAGATAAATGTGCAATCGGTGTGTCACCGTCCACATCAGCCATAACAACTCGTCCGGCTGCTACCTGGTCTTCAGGCGTTAGTGCATCTGTTGCCGTGACGGTTGGAGCATCATTGACAGGGGTCACGACTATATCAACGACAGCGGTGGCGCTACCTCCGTTGCCATCAGATACCGTGTAGGAAATTTGCGGAACAACACCATTAAAGTTGGTGGCGGGATCGAATATGAACTGACCATTCGATTGAATCGACAAAACACCAATTCCAGCCAAATTTATCGGTGTGCCGACTAAGAATGGCCCGGCCTCCCCTGACACGGCAAAATCTGACACTGTCAGACCATCACCGTCGACGTCGTAGTCCAGTCCAGCCCCCGTGTCGTCGAGCAACAGATTGCCGACCAGCTGAGTTTCCTCCGCCGTGACGTAGCTGTTGACGGTGGCGACGGGCCCATCATTGACCGGCAAGACATCATCGAATGTCAATATGGCTGTGTCGAACTGACCGTTGCCATCTGTCATCGTGTAAGTAACGTTGGGAACTGGACCGTTGTAATTTGCCAATGGCGTAAAAATGAAATCACCATTGACGTTGAGAGCAATATCGCCAACTCCCGGAACCGTCACTGCGGTTCCTGCAGGTGCGACACCGGCCAGCCCGCTGACCGTAAAGCTCACAACTTCAATTGCGTCACCATCGATATCGGCATCATTCAGTAAAACGTTTCCGCTGGCGATGATATCCTCGGTCAGGGCCACCGGACCGTCCGCGTTCGCAACCGGCGCATCATTGACCGCATTCAACGATATCGCGACCACGCCAATTGATCCGGTATCGGTCTCGCCTTCATCATCCATTGCCTGATAGACAAATGAGTCGACCGACCCATTGTAGTTCGGCGCTGAAAGGAAATTTACACTCGCCAGTTCACTCATCGTCATGACCAGGTCGGGAAGGACGAAGCCTGTCCCTCCTGCATCCTGGGAATAACTCAAGGTTCCCTGACTGGCCTGTGGAATTTGGCTGACAACGACGGTCAGGACCGATTGGGCATCATCAATATCAACCGGCAAGGTCGGATTGAGCGCAAACACCTGATCTTCATTCCCGGCAACAACATCAATTGCACCATCAGGCGCGTCATTTACGGGTGCAACGGCAATGCTCAAAAGGCCAGCATCTGTCGAATTAGCCGCGCCCGATCCGTCATCAATCGTATAGGTGACAGGGGGCAAGACGCCCCAAAAATCTGCCGCAGGAACAAAATTGAATACACCGTTGCTTTCAAGCATCAGCGTACCGAGCGGGTTGCCAATTGCGTCAGTCAGCGAGGTGGGACTGCCCAAAACAATCGGGTCAATGCTGCCGGATCCATTTATATCCATCGTGGCGGCTACAATCGCCAAAATATCGCCATCGATATCACTATCCACACCAGACCCGCAATTATCCAATATCAGGTTGCCACTTACACCCGTTGGTGTGTCCTCCTGCACAATATAATCGTCGTCGCTTGCCACCGGTGCATCATTGACGGGAGTTACGGTTATATCGAGGGTTGCATTTGCTGCCAGGCCACCTGCATCTTCCACCGTATAGGTGGCCTGTGGTACCGGGCCGTTATAATTGGCTGTCGGGATAAACGAGTAGCTGCCATCGCCGTTGATGGTCAGATCGCCCTCGGCAAGCGACGCAGTCGCACCTGCTGCATATCCGGTTCCACCAACACTGAAGCCGGTAACGCTGACACCGCCACCAAGCGCCCCGCCATCGCCATCATGATCATTGCTCAATACGCCGGTCGCTGCGGCAACAATCAACGGCACGTCTTCGGCCGTGGAATTGCTATCAGCTACCCCAACAGGCGCATCATTGACCGGGTCAATTGTAATATCCAGGGTTGAGGTGGCGCTTA
Source organism: Hyphomicrobiales bacterium (assembly GCA_011087605.1). Classification (GTDB taxonomy): domain Bacteria; phylum Pseudomonadota; class Alphaproteobacteria; order Rhizobiales; family Rhizobiaceae; genus Pseudahrensia. The sequence goes on along the minus strand of JAALLE010000038.1, from coordinate 7,203 downwards.
ATGCCCCGTCACTTGCCGTATAGGTGACCTGCGGCACCGGGCCGTTATAGTCGGCCGCCGGAGCAAATGAGAATGAGCCGTCACCGTTTAGCCTCAGATCGCCAATACCGGCAATCGTCACCGTATCATTGGCACTGTGGGTGCCCCCGATCCCGGCAATCGTGAATGTCGTGACCGTCAGACCATCCCCGTCAAGATCACTGTCATTGGCCAGCACATCGCCGGTCACCGGACCGCCATCCTCATCACCGGAAGCCGTATCCGCCACAAGATCAGGGCCATCATTGACCGGGTTGACCGTCACCGTGATACTCGCCGTTTCGCTGACACCGCCGGAACTGACCGTATAGGTGAATGTATCGGTGCCATTGAAGTTGGCCACCGGCACATAGACGATCTCACCCGATGCGTTGATCGATACCGCCCCGCTGGCCCCCTGGGTAACGGCCAGGACAAGCGCACCGGCATCTTCAAAATTATCCGCACTTCCGCCGCCGCCGCCACCGGTACCGGCAATCGCATCAAAGGTCAGGGTATTGTCTTCCGCCACCGTCACGCTATCAGCAACAATATCGGCCACCCCTGTTACCGAAACCGAGACCGTATCAAATACCGGCAGGCCGCCATCATCTGAGGTGATCGACAGATCAAAGGCTCCTGCCACATCGGTATTGAAGTCGGCTGCAGGCGTATAGGAAAGACCAACAAGTGCTGCATTGATCTGGGCTGCCGAGCCGCTCAGCGTCACCGACGCACTGCCATTGCCGGTAATCACCGCCCCGCCGCCCGTCGTCACCGACAAACCCCCGGCAAAAGCCGGCACCGACACAAGCGTCGTCAACGCATCACCGTCAACATCAACAACCGACACGCCGCCAATCGACAAGGCCGTATCCTCAACAGCCGTTTGAACACCGGGCAATACATGCGAAACAACATCATCAACAGGGGTGACCGTAACGGTAATCACCGTGGTGGTTGAACCGCCCTGCCCGTCTTCCACCCGGATGGTGAATGTATCAGTGCCGTTAAAGTCGGCATCCGGCGTATAGGTGTAGGACCCGTCCCCATTGACCACGACGCTGCCATTATTGGGGGCTGATCCGACACCGCCATCAAGCGAGGCTGTCAGAACATCCGGGCCACCCGGCAGGTCCACATCCCCCATGGTGATGGATCCTGCAACGGCGGTATCCTCATTGGTGGTTGGATTGGCACCACTGGCGGTCGGGTCATCATTGACCGGTGTGAAGGTAAAGATCACCGGGGCTGTATCGGTTGGACCATCGGGACCCGGAGCTGCCCCGGACCCGTCATCCGCCGTATAGGTGACCGTCGGGAATGCCCCGTTGAAGTTTGCAGCAGGTACCAGGGTAAAGCTGCCATCCCCATTAATGGTCAGCGTGCCAAAGCCGCCAGCCGTTGCAGAACTGCCCGCCGGCCAGGACAAGTCCGGGTTCGGCCCCGGGGTTCCGGCAAGCGTGAACGAGGTGATGGTCAGGGCCGCTGATGCGGTTTCCACATCACTGTCGACACCGCTCTCACTGCCCGCTGTTGCACTGGTATCATCGCTGATCAGATTACCGGCAATGGGTGTATCCTCAGCACTGATATAGGCATTGCCCACCGCATCGGGGCTGTCATTGACCGCCACAACGGTAACCGTCACCGTCGCCGTCTCGACAATCGTGCCTCCGGCCCCATCGGCCGTCTCAACCGTATAGGTGAATGTATCAAGTCCACCTGTGGCGACATTGTAATTGGCATCCGGCGTATAGGTGACATTGCCCGCCGCATCAAAGCTGACCGACCCATGGCTGCCCTGGGTCACCGCCGACACTGTCGCCATGCCCTCAAAATTATCCGCACTCGCTCCGTCCGGCGCGCCCCCGCTCAGGCCGCTCAGCACATTGAAGCTGGCGGCACTGTCTTCATTGGTGGTGATCGCATCATCCACCACATCGCCAATCCCGGTAATCGCCAGGTCAACTGTATCACTGGTCACAGCATTGGCCGCCCCCGACCCGTCATCGGTGCTGATCACCAATTGTTCGCTCTGCACTCCGTCGCTGTTGAAGTCATCAAGCGGCGTATAGACCAGACCCTCAAGGGCTGCATTGATCTGGGCTGCCGTGCCCGACACACTCACACCATTCGTGCCATCGCCCGTCACACTGGCCCCCGATCCACCGGCCACCGTCAACAGACCATGGGTGACACTCATCGTGGTGGTCAGGCCAGGGCCGTCAACATCCCCAACCGACAGGCCATTGCCGTTGGCCGCTGCAAAGGTAAGCGTGCCGTCTTCCCCGATCGTCGTGCTGGCAAGCGGACCGCCACTGGTATCGGGAACCATCTGGACAGGGGCATCATTGACCGGTGTCACCGTGACCGTCACCGTGCCGGTTTCGGTAACAAAGCCACCATTCCCGTCAGCCGTTGAGATCGTATAGGTAAAGCCGTCAATACCGGCAAAATCCGCATCCGGCGTATACACCACCGAGCCGTCAGCAACAAAGCTCACCGAGCCATTCTGCGGCCCGTTAATGCCGCTGCCAATGGCACTCAGCTGGGCACCGGCAGGACTGATGGCACTTTCAAAATTATCCGCACTCGCCCCGTCAGGCGCCCCCCCGCTCACACCGGTCAGCACATTAAAGCCAACCGCATTGTCTTCCGCCGTGGTTACCCCGTCATCGACAATATCAACAACCGCCCCGACATTGAGCACCACCGAGCCGCTGCCCGTTGCATTGGCCGCCCCGGAGCCGTCATCAACCGCAATCGAGATCAGATCACCGCCGTAATAATCAGCCACACCTGCATAGACCAGACCGTCCAGAGCCGCATTGATCTGGGCAATCGTACCGCTCACCACAAGGTTGTCGCTGCCATCCCCCCCAATTGTCGCACCAGAACCCGACGCCGCCGTCAGCGTTCCGTGATCGACACTCAAGGTCACCGAACTGGTGCCCGGATCGGCGGCGGCGGCGGCGCCGCCAACATCTGTATCACTGATTGCAATCGCTGTGCCTCCGGCCACCGAGAACACAAGATCACTGTCCTCGCTGCCATTCACCGTGCCCCCGGGCGCACTCACCACCGGTGCATCATTGACGGGAGTTACGGTTATATCGAGGGTTGCATTTGCTGCCAGGCCACCTGCATCTTCCACCGTATAGGTGGCCTGTGGTACCGGGCCGTTATAATTGGCTGTCGGGATAAACGAGTAGCTGCCATCGCCGTTGATGGTCAGATCGCCCTCGGCAAGCGACGCAGTCGCACCTGCTGCATATCCGGTTCCACCAACACTGAAGCCGGTAACGCTGACACCGCCACCAAGCGCCCCGCCATCGCCATCATGATCATTGCTCAATACGCCGGTCGCTGCGGCAACAATCAACGGCACGTCTTCGGCCGTGGAATTGCTATCAGCTACCCCAACAGGCGCATCATTGACCGGGTCAATTGTAATATCCAGGGTTGAGGTGGCGCTTAATGCCCCGTCACTTGCCGTATAGGTGACCTGCGGCACCGGGCCGTTATAGTCGGCCGCCGGAGCAAATGAGAATGAGCCGTCACCGTTTAGCCTCAGATCGCCAATACCGGCAATCGTCACCGTATCATTGGCACTGTGGGTGCCCCCGATCCCGGCAATCGTGAATGTCGTGACCGTCAGACCATCCCCGTCAAGATCACTGTCATTGGCCAGCACATCGCCGGTCACCGGACCGCCATCCTCATCACCGGAAGCCGTATCCGCCACAAGATCAGGGCCATCATTGACCGGGTTGACCGTCACCGTGATACTCGCCGTTTCGCTGACACCGCCGGAACTGACCGTATAGGTGAATGTATCGGTGCCATTGAAGTTGGCCACCGGCACATAGACGATCTCACCCGATGCGTTGATCGATACCGCCCCGCTGGCCCCCTGGGTAACGGCCAGGACAAGCGCACCGGCATCTTCAAAATTATCCGCACTTCCGCCGCCGCCGCCACCGGTACCGGCAATCGCATCAAAGGTCAGGGTATTGTCTTCCGCCACCGTCACGCTATCAGCAACAATATCGGCCACCCCTGTTACCGAAACCGAGACCGTATCAAATACCGGCAGGCCGCCATCATCTGAGGTGATCGACAGATCAAAGGCTCCTGCCACATCGGTATTGAAGTCGGCTGCAGGCGTATAGGAAAGACCAACAAGTGCTGCATTGATCTGGGCTGCCGAGCCGCTCAGCGTCACCGACGCACTGCCATTGCCGGTAATCACCGCCCCGCCGCCCGTCGTCACCGACAAACCCCCGGCAAAAGCCGGCACCGACACAAGCGTCGTCAACGCATCACCGTCAACATCAACAACCGACACGCCGCCAATCGACAAGGCCGTATCCTCAACAGCCGTTTGAACACCGGGCAATACATGCGAAACAACATCATCAACAGGGGTGACGCTGAATGTGAATGTGTTGGGAGATTGATCAGTATTCACGCCGCCATTGGCAACGCCACCATCATCTACCACCTGAAATTGAAAACTGGTGTAATTGCCGCCTGATGTGAAACTGTTGTTTGCATCCGAGTCGGGAACAAATTGCACATACCCGCTGGCAATGTCTGCAGCACTAACTGACTGGCCGGCTGAAATATTGTACGGTGCGGCTACACCATCGTCATAAACCAGATCTCCGTCAGCCGGCACGGTTGTAAATATAACATCCTGGAAGGCATCATTGGTTCCATCAATGGGATCGTCGAACCCGAAATTTGCTATGGTCAGCGTGTGAGTTGTGTCTTCGTTGATTGTTATCGAAACATCTGTGCCGGATGGCGCATCATTAATGCCGGCAACGGTAAGGTTGACAGTGGCGGTGGTTGTTGAGCCATTTGCGTCAGTAATTTCATAGGTAAAACTATCGTTTAAGCTGTCTCCTGACTGCATCGCCTGAAGAGTTGCAGATCCAGTTGGGTCATAACTGTAACTGCCGTCAGCGTTGACCGTCACGCTGGCACCCAAGGCGGAAGTCGCATCATGGGACGTCACCGTCAAGCCGGTGATCGTATCAAAACTGCTCTTCACTTCAGAGTCAGACAACGCGGATTCGGAAAAGTTGAATTTAGCTATCTCCCCTACAAAATTGCCGAAATTAGCGGAGCCGATATTTGCCGTGTTGCTGGTGGTCCCCAATCCTGAGCCATTGCCGCCCGCCCAATCGTTGAGCGAGGCTGCAGATTGCGCCGCCAGCAACATGCCGTTGACATAAAGCCTCACTTCATCGTCGGTGCCGTTTGAATCCCTGTCGTAAACTGCGGTTAGGCTTATGAATTCATTGGGTATATTTCCAGAACCCAGCACATCTTCGAGATCGATCAGCTGTACGATTGTATTGCCACTGTCATTGAACTGGACCAACAGGTGGTCAATTGTTCCTGATCCACTGCCGGTGGAATCAGACAGGGCAATTGACATGCCGTCAGTTGTGCCACCAGTTTCGTAGAGAACCGCACCCAATCCGCTTGCGTAGTCTGCCGGGTCATACTTGAACCAAATATCAAAACTGGCATCGGCGTCCGTAGGATTACCAGTCAATGTCTGCAGCGAAGCACCGGTCGCACCACCACTGCCATCAAATACCAGGCTTTCAGTAAGGCCGGAGAAGCTGGTCATTGGACTGGTATTTTGAGTAATACCGCCGATCCAGCTCAGATCGTGACTGGCTAAACCGGCACTCCAAGATCCCAACGGAGCACCGCTAACGTCAATACTGGAATAATCCAGCATTGGCACAGGCGCTGTTCCATAATCGTTGCTTAGCACACCGCCTGCAGCGATATTTAAAACATTGTCTTCGTCCGCTGAAGCCACATCGTCAATCGGTGATGATGGTGTCTGTTTGAGAACGACTACATTGGCCGTTTCAGTTACGCCACCTGAAGTAACTGTATAGGTAAAATTATCTAGCCCGGAACTGACCGCATCAGTCCAGGTATAGGTGATGGTGTTGTCGCCATTGACAATGACCGTTCCACGTGACCCGTCAATTGCCGTCAGATTGGTGATAACACCTTCAAAGCTGTCGTTGCCCAGAACATTTATTATAACGGAGTTGCCGGTTGTGATCGGCGCTTGATCCATAGCAATGTCGTCTATTGCGGTTACTGCCAGATCAACAGTGCTGACCGTGACCGAATTGGCCTGACCTGCATTGTCATCGGTGGAGAAGGTCAGCAGATCGGTGCCGTTGAAATCGGCTATGCTTGAATAACTGAGCCCGTCCAACGCAGCGTTCACTTCCGCCTGAGTTCCCGCCAAAACGAGGATTGCTGTTCCGTCGCCAGTCAATGCAGCTCCACTGCCTGAGGCTGCAGTCAACATACCGTTGGAAACCGACAGGGTTACCGTGATCGAGTCTCCGTCCGGATCGTCGACGGCAAGAGCATTACCATTAGTAGAATTGAAGACGAGCGAGGTATCTTCAGCGGTCGTTGTCTCGGTAATAGCACTGCCGCCGGTCACCGGAACCGTGTTTGCGGGACCCAGATTAACATCAGTAATAGATGTCGTAACTGAAGCGGCGGTTCCAGAGACTGTCGCCTCCGTCCCGTTGCTCAAGACAATCGATAAGTCTTCCGACCCTTCAAAACTGGCGTCCGAAATAGCCGCCAGCGAGAATGACAGAGTTTGGCTGGCAGAATTATCTGCTGAGAATACCACGCGGCTATTGTCGCTGAGAGCCGCACTTGCGAAAGAGAATTCCTCAAATCGGGTTCCGCTGCCATCGCTAATACCGATTGTCGCAGAATTACCCAGAGAATAGGTGGAGTTGGTCAGCGTCACATCGTCGTAGCGAAATTCTATTTCATTGCTGCCTTCGCGCAGTACCACCTGAAAGGTGACTGTCTCACCAGCGGTGTCATCGAAATATATTACGACATCATGGTATTGAACGATAAATTCGCGTTCGCCGGGCAATCCCTGTGTTAAAGTATAGACGTCGTCGCTATTGACCCGGTCCATCCCCAGCACATCCCAAAACGGTGCAATTGCGGGCAGTCCTCCCAGCGTGTTACCGGCCGCGAAGCTGGTATTGTTATAAGCGTCACCACCTCCTGGGGAAGGTCCCCCAAAAGTAAGAATTCCAAAGTCGCTTGTAACTACCCAGCTACCCCAACCTGATGCTTTTATAGACGGCCCATCAGACG
>JAALLE010000037.1 GCA_011087605.1 Hyphomicrobiales bacterium | reverse complement strand
AAGGCTATGCCATCTCGGGCATATGAAAGTTCGTTTGTAGTTAATGGCGGAGAGACAGGGATTCGAACCCTGGAGACGGTCACCCGCCTACACACTTTCCAGGCGTGCGCCTTCGACCACTCGGCCACCTCTCCTTCGCCCATCGAACCATGCCAAAACCAGCTACAACTGATTACGAACACTTTTCAATCGCAGCGCTAAAATTCACAAGCGCCAGCGGATATACACACAACACGACACAGGTTTCAACCGCATTGTGACCACGAATTCAGTGTAGATTTGATTTGGTGATGTTTGTTGCCATTTGCACATCCCCAGAGTTTGGCTGAGCAATTAATTAGACGGGCATAATCATGTTGGGAATGGGCTGGTCACCGCCTTTTTGATGACAAATCCTAAATCCCCTCTATAACAATTCTGGTGAATAAGGGCGGGCATTCGGGTGTTTCATTTTCTATTCAAAATTGTTGGATTGTTTGTCCTGGCACTGGCTGTGGTGTTGGCTGTGCTCGACATCACCAAATCGATAACCGCTTCTGAAATGATCTTGACTTCGCTTGCCAGTTCCTGGGTTGCAATCAGTGAGAAATCGCTGGAATCCACTCACGAACTTGTTCTGACATGGTCTCATCCCTATGTGTGGGATCCGGTCCTGTTAAACTTACTCAAACTTCCCAGCTGGTTGATTTTCTTTTTGGTGGCCATGATTTTGCTTAAGTTTGGCCAACGGCGTGAAAATCCCTATGGAAGGTTTTCCGGCCGTTAATACGTTTGTTGAAGATAGAAAGGCCTTGCCATGTTCCTGATCGACCGCCTGACCAGTAAAATGAAAATGCCAACCGCCGAGACCGTCATGCCAGGTCGGCCAGATCCCCTGCCAACTGCCGAAAACCACTTCGTCAACGGACGACCGATCGCCGCCGAAGCCGTTGATGGGAAAGAAGTAGTGTTTTTCGGCATGGGGTGTTTTTGGGGCGTCGAACGGCTTTTCTGGGAACAACAGGGGGTTTGGGTCACCGCCGCGGGATACCAGTCCGGCACGACCCCCAACCCAACCTATAGCGAAGTCTGCACCGGCCTTACGGGGCACAATGAAACCGTGCGGGTGGTGCTCGATCCTAGCGAGATATCCTTTGAAAAGCTGCTAAAACTGTTCTGGGAAACCCACGACCCGACCCAGGGCATGCGCCAGGGCAATGATACCGGCACCCAGTATCGCTCCGGCATCTACACCACAACTCCACAACAGAAACTGCAGGCAGAAGCGTCTCGGGATGCTTATGGTCAGGCACTGGCCCAAAAGGGAAAAGGCGCGATCACCACCGAAATTCTAGAAGCGCCAACCTTCTACTTTGCTGAAGAGTATCATCAGCAATATCTGGCAAAAAATCCTGAAGGGTATTGCAATCTGGGCGGTGTTGGCATCGCCTGCCCGGTACCAACCAAGGCATAGAAAAACCAATGAATTTGTCAAAATTCGATGGCTTTTGCGGTAGCTTGCCGGCCACCGAAATGGTGATCCAATGGGGTGGTGCCCATGTCTGGAAAGTTGGTGGAAAAGTCTTTGCCCTCGCGTCAACCTGGGGCAAAAAGAGCAGTGATTTCAAAATAGGTTTCAAGGCCAGCGACATGGCCTTCATGATGCTGACTGAGCAAGCCGACATTGAACCTTCACCTTATTTGGGACGCTATAAATGGGTTCAATTGCAGACTTCAGATGCACTCAGCGACGCTGACATCAAAGCTTATGTTGAAATGGCGCACCAACTTGTGGTGGCAAAGTTGACCAAAGCCAAGCGGCGAGAATTAAACCTTTAGCGGCCCGAAGGCCAAATTACTCTACAGCCAGTCTTCATACATTTTTCGGATGTTTTCTGCGGTCACATCAACTGGATTTCCACCGGTATTATGGGACCGTGCTTCCACATCGCTGCAATGTCCAGATAAGGATTGATATCAGTCCGGCCACATGGTGTTGCATCACTTCCGACAGGCCATGCTCCGCATTTGCATCTGCATCTGCATCAAAGAACACGCTGTCTCCTTTGTCGGCCCACAATGACTGATGAACATGAGACGACGAACCAACGCGATTGTGCTCCCATTTTGCCAAAAATGTTGCTGCCCTGCCCTGTTGCCAGGCGATTTCCTTGGTCGCGCGTTGGGCGATCGAATGATAGTCGGCACAATCCAGGTCATCGGCAAATCGAATATTCAGTTCTTCGAAGGAAAGAGAACCAGACATATGTTTGATAATGCCTAAATGCGTTAATCAACGTTAACTCTGACAGAAGTAATACCCCGGTCTGCCATTATTTCTGCAGTCGAATTGTTCAGAAATTGGGCAATTTGGCTTGATAAAACCACTGCAGAAGCCAATTTCTCCATTAAAATCATCGCTGAAATCGATAGACACCGATCCGCGACAAACACCAGAGGTCGCCTTGAATTTGAACCTCTGACTTCACCCATTTTTAACTCGAAAACGGCACACTGTAAGGGTTGATAGAATTTTGTAGTGAGTGCTCACTTCATCGCGGCGCAATTTGTTACCCGTATGCGCTGCGCTTTTTCATGGGTAAATCGAGAGTTATTTCCCCATGCCGCCACGGGAAACTGCTAAATTTGGTCAAACGCTTGAAGTTGTGGACGGTCGTTCCATCTACACCGTGCCGGGCAAATCAGCAGATTTTGAATGGAAATTAACGCCGGGCAGTTCAGCACTGCTATGGACCGACGCCGATTACGATGTGCTGGACAATTGCCAGGAAATTCGATTCGACGACTTAAGCATTTCAATCGATTCTGCCGGGCAACTATCCAGCTCAGCTGGCCAGGACGGACCCACTTCTGGGAAAGATGAATTCTTCCCAAGTGAACAGGATTCAAGCGACTACGTAGAACCCGTGACCGCCTTGCAGGAAGGCGCCACCCGCATTGTCATTGCGAAATATTTACCGGAATTCACCGGAGAGGCTCCGGTTGTCACCAAAGCCTGGGCGTCTCATGGTGAAGTTCAGATTCTGCCCGATGGGGATCTTTCTTACCGACCGCACGATAACCAGGCACCGCGCGACGACATAACGTTTGTCGTCCATGATGGTCATTGGTCGACCCAGGTGATGAAGATTCGCATCGAGAATCAAATGCCAATTCAGGAACTGGGCAATCAACTCATTCCCAACCAGTTTGACGGAATGGATACTCATGTCAGCCTCGACATCGGGGGATATCTGGCTGACCTGTTGGTCGATGAAAACGTCTCGGTTTCGGTTTCCGGACTGCCTCCGGGACTGAACTACAACACCAGCCGCATGCACATCGAGGGGGTCTTAAGCAGTGATGGGGGAGATGGTGAAAACCATACCGTTCTGGTCTCCATTGCGACTTCCACCGGCCAGGTTATGTCCACTCAGTTCAAGTGGATCATACAATCGGAAAAGGGACTGGATACCCGCGATGTTTTGAACCGGGGCGTTCTCCCAGCAGGGTCTCAAAGCGATGCCGCCGCAGCTGCCGTTTTGTATTCAGTTGCTAGCCAGGCAGCAATGTCGGCTCAGGGCTTTTCGCTGACCGCTAAATCGGTGGCAAGCCAATCCAACAGTTCCAACACAGCCAAAGCCCTGGAACTGGCACAAATTGGCAGTATCAGTGGTGAGAGCGGGCATAACAGTTCCACTGGCAGTGAAGCGCAAAACCTGCTTGATCTTAGCAGCGACAGACCGGTCACCGAAGAGGAAGACAACGAAGAAGACAACCTGCAGCTGGATGACACCGCTCCGGCAATCGACCTCTCTCAAAGATCCGGCCCCGGTCAGAGTAGGTCATCTTCAAAATCGGGTGTGGATCTAGCGCAGGACTCCGCAATTGATGTCAGCGCGGTCGGCCCGGCCGCCGCCAATGAAGCGCCCTTCGCGGGCATTGCGCCTGCTGTGGGCACCCCGGAAGATGTGGGGCTTTTCGGCATCAATGTATTAAACGCCGCTTACGACCCTGAAGGCGACTCGCTCACAGTAACCGGTGCAATCGCCAGTAATGGAACGGCAACAATCAATGCAGACGGAACGCTGGATTATATTCCAGATCCCGATTTTCATGGTTCCGATGCAATAGCCTACACTATCACCGATACCAGTGGAAACATCACCGATGGTTCGATTGCCATCAGTGTTCTGCCCGTCAATGACGCGCCGATTGCCGGCACGGTCGCGACAGGCACCACCGATGAAGACACGACATTGAGCAATATCGACGCCTTGGCCCTGGCGACCGATATTGACGGAGATTCGCTCAGTGTTGTCTCTGCCAGCGCCACCAATGGCAGCGTCACAATCAACCCTGACGGTACCCTCAATTTCACCCCGAACAGTGATTTTTTTGGTACCGATACAATCACCTATACGATTAGTGACGGTAATGGTGGTATCGACAGTTCTACATTCAACGTCGTGGTGAATTCCGTCAACGACGCACCTCGCCTGATTGCCGACAGCGACATTGTGCTGGAAGATGGAACAGTTGTCATAGACGTATTGTCCAATGACACCGACATAGATGGCAGCCTCGATCCTGCCAGCGTCCAGATTGTTGGCACCCCGACCCCGGGAGCGCCCCTGTTCGTGCCCGGACAAGGTACTTGGAGTGTCAATCTGGCAACTGGCGAAATCTCGTTTACGCCAATAGCCGATTATGATGGCCCCGTTACAGACATAAACTACACGGTAGCCGATAACCTTGGAGCACGCAGCAGCCAAATCGGCGTTTCAGTTTCGATCACACCTGTCAACGATGCCCCGATTGCCGTGGCAGACAGCGACACGGTACTGGAAGACGGTTCCGTCACAATTGCCGTTCTGTCCAATGACATCGACATTGATGGAACACTGGATCCCACAAGTCTGCAAATTATCGGCACCACCAATCCCGGTGATCCGCTCGTTGTTCCCGGTGAAGGTACATGGTCGGTCAACCTGCTGACAGGTGAAATCACATTTGCACCATTGGCCGACTACGACGGCCCGGTGACCGATATTTCCTATCAGATGAGCGATAATACCGGCGCCGTTAGCAATCCGGTCAATATTTCGGTTTCGATTACACCGGTCAATGACGCACCGGTTGCAGTGACCGACGGCGGTACCGTTGTTGAAGACGGATCAACAACAATCGATATTCTTACCAACGACTTTGACATCGACGGAACTCTGGATCCAGCGTCAATCCAGATCGCCGGCACGTCAAACCCTGGCGATCCGCTGATCGTTGCCGGTGAAGGCACATGGTCGGTCAACCTGATTTTGGGTCAGATCACTTTTACGCCAATTGCAGACTATCACGGCTCGGTCACCGATATCAGCTATACAGTCCGCGATGATGTTGGTGATATCTCCAATCCCATAAACATTTCAGTCACGATCACAGACGTCAACGACGCACCAACGGCCAATGCTGACAGTGACATCGTGGCTGAAGATGCGTCGGTTACCATTGATGTACTGGCAAATGACACCGACATAGACGGAATATTTGATCCAGCCAGTGTTCAAATCACCGGCACTGCTTCAGCCGGTGACCCGTTGATTGTTGCAGGAGAAGGGACTTGGTCGGTCAACAATCTGACCGGAGAAATTACATTTACCCCGGAAACCGACTTTGATGGGGCTGTCACCGACATTACCTACACCGTGCAGGACGACGACGGTGCATGGTCCAATCCCGCGTCGGTCTCTGTCACAATCACCGGTTCCAATGACGCGCCGGTAGCAGGTTCCATTCCGGATTCAAATACCAATGAAGACACGAGTCTGGGCTCAATCGATGTACTTTCCTTTGTCACCGATGCTGAAGGGGACATCGTGTCGGTCACGGCAGCATCCGCCCTCAACGGTAGTGTGACAATCAACGGTGACGGGTCTTTAAACTACACACCAAATGCAGATTATAACGGTACCGACACGATAAGCTTCACTCTTGATGACGGCAATGGTGGCATCAGTGCAGGAAACCTCGATATTATAGTTGCGCCGGTCAATGATGATCCGCTGGCCGGGTCTCCTCCGCTGAGCAATATCAACAAAGACAATGCGCTCAACAACATCAACGTATTGATCCATGCGAGTGATATCGATGGCGATGTTCTGTCGGTCACCACTGCCGGATCAACCAATGGAACGGTGACAAAAAATCCGGATTCTTCCCTAAACTACACGCCAAATCTTAACTTCAACGGGTTGGATACGATCACCTATACGGTTGATGACGGCAACGGCGGGACAGTAGTTGGCACCAAATTCATCTTCGTGAACGCCGTAAACGATGCGCCAGTTGCAAATGACGATGTAGATAGCGTGGTCGAAGACGGTTCTGTTGCCATCAATATTCTGGGAAATGACAGTGATCTGGATGGGACGCTGGATCCGGCAAGTATTCACATTACAGGTACGGCATCGGCAGGTGATCCGCTTGTTGTTCCAGGCGAGGGCGCGTGGACAATTAACACAGCCACGGGTGAGATCACATTCACACCCGAGCCGGATTATACCGGACCTGTGACAGATATCTCCTATACTGTGGAAGACAATTCCGGGGCGGTTTCAAATCCAGCAACAGTCTCGGTCACAATAACCTCCGTCAACGACATACCTGTTGCGGTCGCTGACAGTGACACGGTAGTCGAGGATGGTTCGGTTATCATCGATGTCCTGGCAAATGACAGCGACCTCGATGGCACATTGATGCCGGCAACAGTTCAGATATCGGGCACTGCTTCTGCAGGTGATCCGCTGGCTGTACCCGGTGAAGGCGCCTGGACAATAAACACATTAACCGGCGAAATTACCTTCACACCCGAAGCTGATTACGACGGTTCCGTTACAGACATCACCTACACCGTTCAAGATGATTTGGGTGCAACCAGCATCCCAGCCACAGTATCCGTCACAATTACATCGGTAAATGATGTTCCCGTAGCGATTGCAGACATCGACAGCGTGGTAGAAGATTCATCCATTAACATCAACGTATTAGCCAATGACAGCGATCTCGATGGAACGTTGGTTCCGGCTACAGTGCAGATCACCGGCACTGCGTCAGCGGGTGATCCGCTGGTCGTTCCCGGCGAAGGTGTGTGGACGATAAACACGCTGTCAGGTGAAATCATCTTCACACCGGAACCCAATTATGACGGGGCCGTCACCGACATTACCTACACCGTCCAGGATGATCTGGGAGCCAACAGTAATCCAGCGACAGTCTCCGTCACCATCACGCCGGTCAATGATGCCCCCACGGCCGTCGCCGACAGCGACACGGTTGCTGAAGATTCCGCCGTCACAATCGACGTGCTGGCCAATGACAGTGACCTTGATGGGACGTTGATTCCTGCAACCGTACAAATTGTCGGCACATCCTCTGCTGGTTCGCCCCTCTCCATCCCCGGTGAAGGAACCTGGTCAATCAATCCGGCCACCGGTGAGATTACATTTACCCCGGTCGCTGATTATGACGGCGCGGTTACCGACATCACATATACAGTTCAGGACGACCTCGGGGCCACCAGCAATCCGGCCAGTGTTTCGGTCACGATTACATCGACAAATGACGCACCGGTTGCCGTTGCAGATAGCGGCGGCGTGGTTGAGGATTCTTCCGTTACCATCGATGTACTGGGCAATGACATCGACATTGACGGAACACTGGTGCCCGCAACAGTCCGGATAACCGGCACAGCTTCGCCCGGTGATCCGCTGACCGTGCCAGGCGAAGGCACATGGTCGGTCAATACACTCACAGGTGAGATTATGTTCGCGCCAGAAGCTGACTTTGACGGCGCGGTCACCGATATTACCTACACCGTTGAAGATGACCTTGGAGCGACGAGCAATCCAGCGACAGTTTCCGTCAGTATTACACCGGTCAATGATGCCCCTGTTGCCAATGTCGATGCAGACACCGTGGTGGAAGATAATTCGATCACAATCGACGTGCTGGGCAATGATGTCGACATTGACGGAACACTGGTGCCCGCAACCGTCCAGATAACCGGCACAGCTTCAGCCGGTGACCCGCTGACCGTGCCAGGCGAAGGCACGTGGTCGGTCAATATGCTCACCGGCGAGATTACGTTCACACCTGAAGCTGATTATGACGGTACAGTTAACGACATTACCTATACGGTCGAGGACAATGCCGGAGCGGTCTCCAATGCTGCAACGGTATCGGTCAATATAACTCCAGCCAATGATGCACCGATTCTGGACCTGTCCGATGTCGAAAATATTATTGTCAACGGGTCGTTTTCCGATGGGGTTTCACCAAACTGGGCAAACTGGAGCGAAACCGGCAATTTTGATGGTGCTGACGCAGGTGCCAACGCACCAGCGGTGACCAATCATGATACCAACGGCCTGGCGACGGTAACCCAGACCGGGCTCAGCGGTTTATCGACTGGTCCAGGGGCGAATGGTGCGGCACTGGTATCTTTTGACTTTGGTTGGAGTGATCATAATCATGAAAGCGAAAGCATCCAGATAACAATGTCGGTTGCCGGAGTGGATTATGCCCGGATCACGACATCGAGTGGGCCCGGGACAACAACAAGCGTCACCTATCTCAACGGTGCGACTGGTCCGGCAACCATAATAACAAGCTCTGAAGAACATGACTGGGATTATTACCCAGTCGAAGTCAATTTGCCGGCCGGCGTATCGGACACCGGTGATATTACATTCTCCTGGCTGAACCTGAATCCAACCGGAGACCATACTGACGAGGCGTCAATCGACAACGTTATGGTCTTTGTTGCGGATAGCAACAGTTCGGATATCGATACTCAACTTCCGTATACAGCGGGCGATCCGCCCGTCCAGTTGCTGGATGTCAGTTCATCAATAACCGACGTCGATGGAACGACGATCCAATCCGCCAGAATTGTCCTGACCAATGCCGAAGTTGGAGATCGCTTGTTGGTCGATGGCAGTGTTGCCGGAAACGGATCATCTGGAACGGTGAATGGACTGGCATGGTCCTCTTCGATTTCCGGCGTGACCGTTCAAATTGACATAACCGGCGCTGCAACTCATGCCGATTACCTGACGGCTTTGTCGCTGTTGGAATTTGAGAACACCGACAGCAATCCCGTTGAATCGGCGCGCACGATTGATATGACCGTCAATGACGGCATCGACGATTCAGCGGTAGCACAGGCCTTCATATTGCTGGGGGTCGACGTAAACCCACCTGACCCGACAGACGATATCGCAAACGGTTTCGAAGACGTACCGCTGGTTATCGACGTATTGGCCAATGATATTGCCGGCGACGATACCATCGATGCGTCCACCGTACAGCTGCAGGATACGGCAAACGCCGGCGACTCACTTATCGTGGCTGGTGAAGGCACCTGGTCAATCAATGCAGTCACCGGTGAAATAACTTTTACAGGTGAACCGGAATTTTCAGGAGTTCCGACCCCGATCAGATATTCCGTCTCCGACATCAATGGCATGCGGTCCAAACTGGCCCAGGTGAGTGTCACCATCGTTGCTGTCAACGACCCACCGGTTGCCATTAACGATTCTGACAGCGTCGCCGAAGATGCTTCCGTCATTATCGACGTGCTGGCTAATGACAGCGATATTGATGGAACATTGGTTCCAGCCACCGTGCAGATAACCGGCACTGCTTCTGCGGGTGATCCGCTGGTCGTCCCCGGTGAAGGTACGTGGACGGTAAATACTTTGACGGGTGAGATTACGTTCACACCTGAGGCCGATTACTCAGGAATAGTAACCGATATCACCTACACCGTGCAGGACGACTCAGGTGCGACCTCCAATCCTGCATCCGTGTCGGTCAGCATTACTGGAGCAAATGACGCCCCAGTAGCGGTGGCAAATGCTGACACCGTCAGCGAGGATGGCGCCGTTGTCATCGATGTGCTGGCAAATGATAGTGATGTGGATGGCACGCTCATTCCTGCCACTGTGCAGATTACCGGCACAGCCTCCGCCGGAGCTCCGCTTGTTGTTCCTGGTCAGGGCACGTGGAGCGTCAACGGCGCGACCGGCGAGATCACTTTCACACCTGAGCTTGACTATGTGGGTCCGGTCACCGACATCACCTACACAGTCCAGGATAATCTTGGTGCAACATCCAATCCGGCAACCGTTTCGGTCAGCATTACATCCGTCAACGATACCCCGGTTATCGACCTTTCTGATTATGAAAATTCGATTGCCAATTCAAGCTTCTCCAGCGGCACCACCGGCAATTGGACAGGCTGGTCCGCCTCAGGTTCATTTACCAGTGGTGGTGTCAGCCCAAATTCTCCTGCAGTCAATAACGACACTCTTGGACCGGTAGCAACACTGACGCAAACCGGCGTGAGCGGGCTTTCCGACGGACCTGGTTCAAATGGCACGGCATTGGTCCGGTTTGATCTTGGCTGGAACAATGTTATCGGGCCAACGGGCAACCCACAACAGCTGACCCTGTCCATCGGTGGAGTAGATTACGCGACTATTACCACTTCTTTGAGCGGCAGCACGGCTTCTGTTCTATTTCTCAATGGAGCCAGCGGATCGCCTTCAACGATCTCGGAATCCACCTATTTTGACTGGACCTATACGACGATCGAGCTAAACCTGCCAGGCAGCGTCGCAGATACGGCCGATATCCAGTTTACCTGGGAGAACTTGCCCGGCCCGGGCAGTACAAGTGATGACATTTCCATCGACAATGTGCAGGTCATTGTCAACGACGCCAATCCTGCCGAGACGGACCATCAGGTTGACTACCAAAATGGCAACGCTCCCATAGATCTGCTGGATTCGTCTTCGAGCATCACCGATATCGACGGTACGACGTTGCAGTCCGCGCATATCCACCTGACAATTGCTGATAATGGCGATGCACTTATCGTTGATGGCGTTACCGTCACGAATGGTGGATCTGGAACGGTCAATGGGCTCGCCTGGACATCGACCATTTCCGGCGGTGAAATTGACATTTCAATTACTGGTGTCGGCACCCATGTCACGTATCTGGATGCACTGAAGCTGGTCCAGTTCGAGAGTAATTCCGCTACGCCGGTGGCGACAAACCGAATTGTCGATTTCACGGTCAATGATGGCATAATCGATTCCGTTGCCGCACAGACCTTTGTTCTGTTCGGTATCAACGACGCACCACCAAACTCAGTTGACGACATGGTCAACGGGTTTGAAGATATTGCCTTGGTAATCAATGTGTTGGCAAACGATACACCTGGTGATGATCCTATCGACCCAACAACGGTCCATATTCTGGGAACAACCAATCCGGGCGATTCGCTGGTTGTGGCAGGCGAAGGAACCTGGTCGGTTAATGCCGTCACCGGCGAAATTACCTTCACCGGCGAGCCCGAATATTCAGGCCTTCCGACGCCGATCGAATATACCGTATCCGACACCAGTGGGTTGGGATCCAAACTTGCGCAGGTAATTGCTACGATCGCCGCGGTCAACGATGACCCGGTCACCGCCCTCGACAGCGACACCGTTGTCGAAGACGGCTCGGTGGTCATCGACGTGTTGGCAAATGACAGCGATATCGACGGGACATTGGATCCCGCAACCGTACAGATTACCGGCACCGCCTCTGCAGGCGATCCCCTGGTGGTGGCCGGTGAAGGAACCTGGACGGTCAATTCAATAAACGGCGAAATCACCTTTACACCGGAGCCAGACTTTGCCGGGGCCGTCACCGACATTACCTACACCGTGGATGACAATCTCGGTGCAACATCCAACCCGGCAACGGTTTCAGTTACAATAACCCCCGTCAATGATGCTCCAGCGGTCAATAACGACAGCGACACTGTCGTTGAAGATGGCTCAGTGATTATCGACGTGTTGGCAAATGACAGCGATGTCGACGGTACTTTGGTGCCAGCCACCGTGCAGATTACCGGCACTGCCTCCGCCGGTGATCCTCTGGTGGTGGCCGGTGAAGGAACCTGGACGGTTAATTCAATAAACGGCGAAATCACATTTACCCCGGAACCCGACTTTGATGGAGCCGTCACCTCAATCACCTACACAGTCGATGACAATCTCGGGGCGACGTCCAGCCCGGCGACGGTCTCAGTTACAATCACCCCCGTCAATGACGCACCAGTGGCCGCCAATGATACTTCGTCGGGTCCAATCAACGTCACCCAAACGATCGTGGTTCTGGCGAATGACAGCGATATCGACGGCGGCCCTCTGCAGGTTGTCTCTGCAACTGCAACCAACGGTTCGGTCGGTGTTAATCCCGACAACACGCTTTCCTACACACCCAACCTGAATTATTCGGGGCCCGATACGATTTCATATACCGTATCGGATGGGGCTGGTGGATCGGACACGGCTAGCGTTAGCGTCACAGTCGGCGGAACGAATATGCCACCACAGGTTGATCTGGATTCAACCGACAATACGGCCGGCGAAACATTTGCCGACGACTTTGAAAGCGGAAACTACAGCGGCTCCACCGGCAGCTCGGCCTGGACTTCAAACTGGGTGGAAATTGGTGAGGCCAACGGGCCCTCAAGCGGCGATGTTCAAATTGTCAGCGATGGCGGCGACAACTCAATAAGATTGACTGAAGATGCGATCGAGCGGACTCTCGACCTGTCCACAGCGGATTCTGCAGAACTCACCTTTGATCTGCGCCGAACCGGCGATTGGGACGAAGACGGCCGGTTCCGGGTTGAAGTATCCACAGATGGAACCAATTATACGCAAATCTACACAACGTCTTCCGGTGGCTCGACGTATCAGGGCATCACACTCAATCTGACCCCCTACATGTCGGCAACGACCCATATTCGGTTTGAACTGGTTCAGGACGAAGATGAAACCGCGTTTATCGACAATGTGAGTGTGGCTGCAGTCTATCCTGACCCAACTCCCTACAGTGGCACATTCACCGAAGATGCAGGTGGTGTGCAGATTTCCGATCTTTCGATTGTTACCGATATCGATTCGCCAAACATTCAATCGGCAACCATCACAATTACAAATGTTCAAACCGGTGATGTATTGTCGGTATTTGGCGCATTGCCACCAGGCATTGCTGCCGGTGCCTACAATCCGGGAACCGGAGAGTTGACGCTGACCGGGTCAGCAAGCCCTGCCGACTACCAGACAGCGATAGACCAGATCCGGTTTGAAAATACCAGCGATGATCCTGTTACCACCAGCAGAACCATCAGTGTTCGGGTAAATGACGGCGCGGCAAATTCAAATGTCGCAATTGCAACCATTGCCATAGTGCCGGTCAATGATCCACCTGTCGCAAGCAATGACGCCGACACAGTGGTTGAAGACAGTTTCGTTGCTGTATCAGTGCTTGCAAACGACAATGATGTGGACGGAACGTTGGATCCGGCAACCGTGCAGATTACCGGCACCGCCTCGGCGGGCGATCCTCTGGTGGTGGCAGGCGAAGGCACCTGGACGGTGAATACAATCTCCGGAGTGATCACCTTCACACCCGAACCAGATTATGAAGGCACCGTCACCTCAATCACCTACACCGTGCAGGACGATCTTGGCGCAACGTCCAATCCGGCAACTGTTTCGATGAGCCTGACACCTGCAAATGATGCACCAACCGCCATGGCGGTCGCCGGCAATACCGGCACGGCAATCAACGTCGACGGAGGGGATGCCGCCTATTTCAAACCGGACAACAGCGGTGCGATTCTCGGCGGGTTGACCCAGTTCACCATTGAGACCCAATTTACCAATACCAATTCGACGACGGCGCAGCATATTCCGATTTTCAACTATTTCGACGGCGGGCCGACGGACGAGTTGGAAATCACCATTTTTAACGCCAGCACGACGCCATATATTCTGGTTGAGATCAGCGGCTCGATTCTCTCGATACCTGCTGGCACTTATGACCCTTCCACGCTGTTGGATGGTGGCCAACACACATTATCGTTCAGCTGGGACAATACTGCTGGTGACTGGGTCCTGTATGAAGACGGTGTTCAGGTGGCCAATGGTACCGGCCTAAATCCTGCGCATGTTCTCACCGGTGGTGGTGTGGCGGTATTTGGCCAGGAACAGGATAGTCTGGAAGGCAATTTCAATCCGGCGCAGATTTTTGCCGGCAGCTATTATGATGTTCGAATTTTCGATGATATCCGCACCCCTGCAGAAGTCGCTGCGGGTTCCAACATCACGCTGTCGGCCGCCGAACCAAACATGGTGGCAAATTGGCAGTTCAACGATGGGGAAACATCAACCGTCACCGATGTTGTCTCTGGCAACAATCTGAATCTGCTGCAGTCTTCAGAGCCAGGGTTTACCGCCAGTACTCCTGCGGACATTATTAGTGTGGTTGAAAACAGTGCGTCTGGCACGGTAATCGGCACATTCACCACCACGGATATCGATATCGGCGATACGTTCACCTATGCGCTGACCAGCGATCCATCCGGATTGTTTGAGATTGTCGGCGATGAATTGCGTATTAAAACCGGCGCAACTGTCGATTATGAAGTTTCAACCAGTCACAGCGTCACCGTTGAAGTCACGGATTCGGGGGGAGCTACCTTCTCCCGCAACGTCACTATCGAAGTGACGAATGTCGATGAAATAACACGCGGCACGGCAATCTGGGGCGACAACACCAATGAAGCGGTAGCCAATGACTGGGACGGAAGCACCTACGGCAGCGATGTGACCACCGTTAATATTGGCGATGAATTTCGAACCATGCAGGCAGCCGAGGCTCCGACAAGAGACGAAATTATCGTTGTCGGTACAATTAACAACAAAGATGTTGTGGCACAAATGTGGGATGGATCAACGTGGGCGCAGGTTTCACTTGGCGTCCTCGGACAGGTCAGTGAAGCCTATTGGTGGGGCGCAGAAGTAGCTTATGAACAAACCAGCGGCGATGCCGTTATGGTATGGAACGATGACGGCCAGTCGTCCGGTCAGGAACTGCGCTATGCCACCTGGGACGGGTCCAGCTGGAGCGCCGTACAAAGCGTCTCCGGCTACACTGGAAATGAACCCCAGCATATGAAACTGTCTTTCGATCCGAATTCAGACGAGATGGTTCTGGTAGTCAACGACAAAGATGCCGACGATTATGCCTTTGTCTGGGACGGCAACAGCTGGGGCAATATGATTTCCCTGGACACGTCGGGCAATAGCGAAGCAGATCAAACGGCCATAGCAGTTTCCCACGAGGCCGAATCCGGCGATGCCATTGTCACCTTTGGTAAATCCGGTTCCACAGACATATTCACCCGGACATGGGACGGGGCCAGTTGGAGTTCAGAATCCTCCCTTTCCGCGCCGGTTTCAGTATCTGGGGATCCAAGGTGGATCGTCACTTCCAACGATTTGTCATCCGATAGCATGGTCGTTGGTGTTACCACGGATAATGGTGAAGCCTGGGTTAGTGTCTGGGATGGTTCGAGTTGGGAAACCGCTGTTGAAATCGAAACTTTTGTCGAGTCTGCTATCAGCCCCAATATTGCGGTCGCATTCGAGAGTATTTCGGGTCAGGCGCTGGTGACATACAGTGAAGATGGCACAAATACGGTACATTACCGCACCTGGGATTCTGTCGGCGGGTGGTCCGCTGAACAGGTTCTTTTTAATGCTGGCGATAGGATTAACAGCATGACATTGGACAGTAGCCCGACATCAAACGAAATTATGCTCATGGTCCAGGATGACGGCCATGATCTGAACTCGGTCATTTGGGATGGAAGTTCCTGGGGCACCCCCACCGAGCCGGAAAATGACACCGGCGAAAACAAGAACCAGCCATTTGCTTTTGTCTGGGATCAGGATGGTGTTTTAAATACGTCACCCTTGGCCTTCGACCTCAACCGCGATGGGGAAATAAACGTTACCGGCGAGACCACCGCGCAAAACAAAGCCGGTATTCGTGAATTGGGTGAAACGGTTCAGTTCGACACCGATGGCGACGGCGATCTTGAAACCATCGAATGGCTCGATGGCAGCGGTGACGCGTTGCTGGTCAACAATGTCGACGGCAATGCCGCCACAGACATGAATGGCACACGCCTGTTCGGCGACCAAGGCGGTGAATACGAGCATGGCTATCAGCAATTGGCTGAGTTTGACAGCAACTCTGACGGTGTGATTTCCCAAGACGAAGGCGAGGGGTTGAACCTGTGGGTAGACGACGGCGATGCCAAGGTTAGCGAAGGCGAATTGTTCACCCTGCAGGAAATGGGAATTTCAGAGATTGAATTGACCCTGGAGGCGCAAGCCCAGGATGAAGAAGGGCGCGATCTGTTCCGCTCATCGGCAACGCTCGAGGATGGTACAAAAATTCTCACCGAAGATGTTTGGTTCGGACAAGCCACCTCTGAAGACGACGAACCGTTGACCCGCCCGGATCTGACCACTGTTCAGCAACCGGAAGACTTACTGGGTTAGGTCCCGTCGAAGCGGCATCAAGCGATCAGTTCAGCGGCAAGAAAATCAAACACCAGACGCACTCGGCGGCTGGTGTTTACTTCCCGGTGTGCTGCCAGCCAAACATCGTATTCAAAGGCGGGCAACCACGGAGCAGCACGTTCGATCTCCGGCTCCGCATCACCAATCTGAGACACCATCACGCCAATACCAAGTCCCTGTTTGACCATTTGCCACTGGACAAGATGATTGCCGCAATGGATGGGGAAATTGCGCTCGGTAAGGCTCAATCCTAAATTGTTCAATCCCTGCAGGTATTCCTGGTTATCTTCAAATCCAATGAATTCGGCTTTACTCAAATGAGCATTGTCTTTTGGGCTTCCAAATCTCTGCAGACACTCCTTGGTAGCAAACAAGCGCGCAGATTGCCGGATAATCTTTCGCGCTACCAAATCCGGATCAGTTGGCCGCGCACTGCGAACGGCAATATCTGCTTCGCGCCGACGCAGGTCACGCAGTTCATTGGACGCCACAAGATCAACATGAATGGCCGGATGTTCCTGTCGTAGGCGCTCGATGATTGGCGGCAGTATATATGCAGCCGCCACTTCGGTCGTGGTGATGCTAACTGTCCCCTCAATCGATTGAGATTGTCCCGACGCTGACAGGGCGACGTGCCCAGCGGCATCGCCCATGGCACGAACATGTTCCATCAACTCCACGCCACTTGGAGTAAGGGTGAGACCGTGGCTACCCCGCTCAAACAATACTACATCGAGTTCCTGCTCCAATGCGCGCACCTGTCGACCCAAAGTCGGTTGCGCCATCCCAAGCGCCCGTGCAGCCGCCGAAAGCGATCCCTCCTCCGCTGTTACCAGAAAAGCTCTTGCTCGGTTCCAGTCAAAGTTGATTCTACGCCAATCCATGCAATTATGCATATCATTTAGACATCTTTCGTCAATTCCATTCACTACTGCACAGGTGTATTGACCGCGAAATAGTCAGAATTGCGGTTGATATTGTCGCTGCGATTGAGCCAAAAAATCCGAAGATTATCCAAAGGCACACCAATGTCCGTTACTCAACACACCCCAATCGCAATTCCTCCCTCAGCGCGTTTTTGGGATCGAATTGCCAATCGTTATGCCAAGCGTCCAGTGGCAGACGAAGCCACCTATCAAAAGAAACTGCAGATGACGCGGGAATATCTGGAACCGCATATGCGGGTTTTCGAATTTGGATGCGGTACGGGCTCAACGGCCCTGACCCATTCCCCACATGTTGCATATGTCCGTGCCACGGACATATCGGCCAAAATGATTGACATTGCCAAATCCAAGGCCCGCGAAGCCGGTGTTAAAAATGTTGAATTTGAGCAGTCCGACATCGAAAGCATTGCTGCTTCTTCAGCCAAATACGATGTTGTACTTGGTTTGAGCATTCTGCATCTGTTGGATGATCGTGACGCCGTCGTTTCCACGATCTACGATATGTTGGAGCCAGGAGGTATATTTGTGTCCAGTACTGCCTGTCTCGGCGACCACATGAAGATTTTCAAATTTATCGCGCCGCTGGGGCGATTCTTCGGTATCCTGCCGATACTCAGCGTGTTCACAACCCAAGACCTTGTGGGATGCATTGAGGACAGTGGCTTTGAGATCGAGACCAAATGGAGCCCTGGCAAAAACAAAGGCGTGTTTATCATCGCCCGCAAGCCGCTGTGACAAGACTTCGATACTTATGCATGGTGTCAGATTCCCCAGGGCGAATTTGAAAGAACCTGGCACATTATTTTTGCTTGCTGCACCGGTTTTAGCTAAGCTGATTGAGACAAGACGACGATTTTCACGCTTTCTGAAACTGATTGGCACATGACAAGCACCAAAGAATATGACGACATTCCCGGCACCTACGTCTTTGACGCCGACCGTTCGCGCGAAGGCTATCATCTCAACATGTTTTGCATTTCGCTGCGCCTCGAAAACAACCGGACTGAGTTTCGCGACGATCCTGAGGCCTATCTGGCAAAATATCCAATGAGCGAAGACCAGCTGCAGGCGGTTCGCGACCGTGCCTGGAACCGAATGCTGTCGCTGGGAGGCAACATCTACTATACCTCCAAACTGGCCGCATTCGACGGCATAAACTTTCAGGAACTGGCGGCAATGATGACCAATATGGAAAGCGAAGACTATCGCGCCATGATGGTCAGCGGAGGCCGGTCGATTGAAGGAAATCGATATAAATCAGAATGGGAAGACAAATAATGGCAAAAATTACCGCAGGAGTGGGCTGCTCCCATGTGCCGGCAATTGGCATCGCCATGGATTTGGGAAAAACCCACGAAGATTATTGGAAACCGGTCTTTGCGGGCTTTGAAAAGTCCCGACAGTGGATGAAGGAGAATAAGCCGGACGTCATATTTCTGGTCTATAATGACCATTGCACAGCCTTTTCTGCCGAAGTCATTCCGACATTTGCTCTTGGATGCGCCGCTGAATACAAGCCGGCAGATGAAGGTTGGGGTCCGCGCCCGGTACCGGTGGTCAAAGGCCACCAAAAACTGGCCTCCCACATTGCCCAGTCCGTCATACTCGACGAATTTGATCTGACAATCATGAATGAAATGGAAGTGGATCACGGCCTGACCGTACCGCTGTCGGTGATGTTTGGTGAGGTCGACGAATGGCCCTGTCTGGTGGTCCCGCTGTGTGTCAACGTGGTGCAATATCCACCGCCCACCGGCAACCGCTGCTACAATCTCGGCAAGGCGGTGCGCCGCGCGATCGAATCCTATGATGAAGATCTCAATGTGATGGTTTTTGGCACAGGCGGCATGTCCCACCAGTTACAGGCAGAACGGGCCGGGCTGATCAATCCTGAATTCGACACCCGGTTTCTCGACAATTTGACGCAGGATCCGGTCGGCGGCGCCCAGATGCCGCATGTGGAATATCTTCGTGAAGCCGGTTCAGAAGGCGTCGAGATGGTCATGTGGCATGTCATGCGCGGCGCGCTCAACGATGAAGTTGAGGAAATTCACCGCCACTATCACATACCTGCCTCCAACACGGCCGTCGGCCACATTATCCTGGAAAACCGATAGGAACGATGACCATGCGAATTTGCGTAGCTGGTGCTGCTGGCGCTTTCGGCCTGAAACATATTGATGCTTTGTCGAATATTGACGATGTCCAGGTGACGTCCGTTATGGGGGTTGAGGCAGACGACATTCATGGTTTTGCCGCCGAGCGAAATATTCCCTATGCATCAACCAACCTTGATGACTGCCTCAGCCGTGACGATGTCGATGCGGTTATTCTGGCAACCCCAACGCAGGTTCACGCCGCACAGGCCATCCAGTGTCTCAAAGCTGGCAAACACGTGCTGGTGGAAATTCCAATGGCCGACAGTCTCGCTGACGCTGAAGAACTGGTGCAGGTGCAAAAGCAAACCGGTCTGGTGGCAATGGTCGACCACGTGCGCCGCTTTAACCCATCTCATCAATGGATCCACAACCGCATCAAGAACGGCGAATTGAGCATTCAGCAAATGGATGCCCAGACCTATTTCTTCCGCCGCACCAATATGAATGCGCTGGGCTTACCCCGCTCCTGGACCGACCACCTGCTCTGGCATCATGCCTGTCACACGGTCGATCTGTTCATCCATCAAACAGGCGAAGTTCCCAGC
Source organism: Hyphomicrobiales bacterium (assembly GCA_011087605.1). GTDB lineage: Bacteria > Pseudomonadota > Alphaproteobacteria > Rhizobiales > Rhizobiaceae > Pseudahrensia. The sequence continues at coordinate 16,540 of JAALLE010000037.1, read as the reverse complement.
GAAGTGTTTGGCCTGCAGGGCCCCAAACATCCTGATTTGGGCATTGCCATGGACATGACCATAGGCATGAAATCACCATCTGGCGCGCTATGCACCTTGTCGCTGTCCTTCAACAATGATGGGCCATTTGGGACATTCTTTCGCTATATCTGCGACAACGGCACCTATATTGCGAGCTATGACGATCTTTATGACGGGCGCAATGAACCTGTCGACCTTTCTGATATTGCGGTCTCCAGCAATGGCATCGAACTGGCAGATCGCGAGTTTGTCAGCGCTATCCAGGAAGGACGCGAGCCAATTTCTTCAGTGGCTCAAGGGCTGGCCGCCATGCAGGTATTGGATGCGATCGAAAAATCGATGAGCTAAGCATTGATCGGGAATTGTGACGAACAAATTCGCCACTTGGTTGATAACCAATCCTATAGTGCCGGGAGTTTGCGCGCTTCCACCTGTTGATATTGCCGCTGTGTGTCGACCATATAATCTCGGGTCAATGGTGCCGCGTCACGCTTACGGGACAATTGCATGTGAAAGACCAGTTGCGAACCGGTGCGGAACATAGCTTCGGCGGAAATGAGGTAAAATTCCCACATGCGGGCAAAGCGTTCATCATACATTTCTTCGACCTTTTGACGGTTTTCCTGAAACCGGCTTTCCCAATGCATCAGGGTATCGGCGTAATGAACACGTAGAAATTCCAGATCAAGGCACCAAAGAGAATTGCGTTCCACGCTATCGAATACTTCTGACAGGGCAGGCGAATAGGCACCGGGGAAAATGTATTTGCGCATGAACTTGCTGGCCATGCCCGGCGGACTCATATGACCAATGGAGTGAATCAGCGCCAGACCATCATCAGGCATCAGATCGTTTAGTTTTGCGAAATACTCATCATAGTGACTGACGCCCACATGTTCGAACATGCCCACGGAGACAATCCGGTCGAATTTCTCCTCGACATCACGATAGTCCTGCAAACGGAACTCAACACGGTTGGACAAGCCCAACTTCGACGCCCGTTCCGTTGCCAGTTGTTGTTGCTCGGTTGACAGCGTGACCCCGACAACGTTCACGTCTTCCATAGATGCAAGATAAAGCGCCATATCCCCCCAGCCACAGCCAATATCGAGTATTTTTTGTTTTGGTTGCAGGTTCAGCTTGGCAGCGATCAGGCGCAACTTGTTGCGTTGCGCCTGCTCCAGCGAATCATCGTCATTGGCAAAATATGCGCAGGAATAAAGCATATTCTCGTCGAGAAAGAGTTTGTAAAATTCATTGCCAAGATCGTAATGGTGGGCGACGTTTTGCTGTGCTTGACCCACTCGATTGGACTGCTGCTTGCGACGCGTAAGCATGGTGATTTTGCGGATGATCTTTTGCAATGGATAGGCGGCGAGCGACAGACGATTGATCGAAAACAGATGCAGAAAATCGCGCAGACTCGAGCCTTCTTCAAACGTCATCGTGCCATCCATATAGGCTTCAGCCGCAGCAATTTCTGACTTGAATACCAGGTCGCGATAAAGCTTTTTGTCGGTCAAACGCATGACTACCTTGGGCCCGGGATTCCCTTCAAAAACGTGCCGTTTGCCATTGGCATCAATGACCTCCAGTCTGCCGGACTGGATGAAGGATTTCATCATGTGTGAGAGTGGAAACATATTTATGATTTAACCCAACCAGCCCGAAATCAATTTTGAGAATATACACCAAACGCGGAGAGAACAACGAAAAGACGGACCCTATCCGTGAGTGGTGAATCCACCCGATATTCGAGTATCCGGCTGTCGACTTTGCGTCCAATTTTTTGCATTTGCTGCGCCTCAAAATTGCCAGACCTGCGACACTCAACGAATAGTAATGTTGAAAGAATCGAGCAATCTATTCCATCGTAGATTTCACCAGTGATAGCCGCTATCGTTCTTGCCGTGGGAGAGCATTAATTGGAACGCAGACTAGCAGCAATAATGGCCGCCGATGTCGTCGGTTTTTCCAAGATGATGGGAACAGACGAAACGGCAACACTCGCAGCGCTCAGCAAATTGCGCCATTCGATCTTTGAGCCATTGGTCGCCAGCCACCGCGGCGAAGTGATCAAGCGGATGGGAGATGGCTGGCTTGTGGAGTTCTCTTCTGCATTGGATGCGGTAAATTGCGCCATAGCTGCGCAGGAAAAACTAACAGATCACGATACGATCAAGCTTCGCATTGGCGTTCATCTTGGCGATGTCGTTCATGATGAAGAGGGCGACATTCTTGGTGATGGTGTCAACATTGCGGCCCGTCTTGAAAGTGTTGCCAAACCCTGTGGTGTTGCCATCTCGGATCAGGTTTACAATTCGCTCGATGGCACTATGACCTCCGCCTTCGCGGATGGTGGCGAACACGAACTGAAAAACATTACCCGCCGCATCCGAATTTGGAACTGGTCCGACACATCAAACAGTGACGCCGCAGTACCGAAATCCGGGGAAGATATAACGCCGGTTATCCTGTTGGAACCTTTCAGCCAGGGTGGTGACTCAGAGGCAGCCGCCGACTTGGCGCTGGAACTACAAAGCGGATTGCTGAATGCACTCTCAAACCGATCTGGCGTTCGGGTCGCGACACGGACAGACAAGGGCGACACACCAACCTATCTGCTCTCTGGTCGATGCCGTGTCTCGGGAGACAGATGCCGCCTTCACCTGTCGATTACGGTAGCGGCGAATGGTGAAACATTCTGGTCAACCAAGATCGACGACAAGGTCGATGATATTTTCAGTTTTGTCGACGGCGTGGTTGATAAAGTCAGCGCAGCCATTCGTGTCCATGTAAATGCCTATGCCGGAGCGGTTTATGCATCTCAATCAGACGATGGCCTGTCCATCCAACAACTCATGGCAAAGGCCGCATTTTTTATGCACCATTTCGATGCAAAAAACGTCGCATTGTCTCGCCAAACCATGTCGACCACCGTAGCAAGGGCCCAGGACAATCCCATGGCACTTGCCATGCATGCCTATGCTATGATGCAAACAATACCCCTCGCCATCGAGCGCGTTGAAGAGATCGATGTCGATGCCGTCCTGTCATACGCCAACAAGGCGGTTCAGCACGGGCCCAACGTTGATTATGTGTTTCACAATCGATCCAGAATACGACTATGGCTGCGCCGCGACCACGACGGCTGCATCAAGGATGCAAGGCGTGCGCTTGCAATTAATCCGGGGTTTCATCTGGCCGAAGAAGATCTGGCGCTTGCCGACATTTTTGGTGGCCATGCGACCCAAGGTGTTGAAAACCTTGCCAAATTAGTCAACCAGGCTGCGGCTCAACCGAGTATGGCCTACCGTTTGTCGATACTTGCAATCGGGCATGCGATTATCGGCGATATGGATGCAGCAATCAGCCACGCTCAAGACGGCTACGAACGAAAACCTCTCGTTCCGTTGCATGCGCTTGTTTATGCCGTAGCGGCCTGCGACACCCCATCAATCGTCAAATCTGCTGAATTTCGCAGCATGGTCGAACAACATGGTCTGACAATTGACGACGCCTCTCGTTTTCCTTTTGATCAGGAGGAAGACAAGGTTGCGATTGCCGACATGTTGCGACGGTCGGGGTTGCCAGAGCGATAGCTGATTTAGGGAGCCACATTTGTTGCAGCAAAATTGTGAATTTGCGTAGCCAACTAGCCGGCATGTGCATCAAGACGATAAACTTCAACAGGCTCACGATAACGTTTTAGCGTAATATCGCCCGTGGATTTGCTACCATACTCATCAAAAATTTGAGATCGCATCCCGATACCCAATTCCACCATATGCAAGCAGAACTAAAAGCGACCCCAGCACAACCCATGTGACATACCCGAAAGTCTTCGCAATATCTGCAACCGTTTTGTGCTCGTCGAAAACATAATAGACGAAACTGCTCCCGCCAAATCCGGGGCACAAGCCAAAAGTAATAAGCTTCCCGCAAAAAATGCCATCAAACTGATTTTATCGGCGATGGAGAACAACGATTCAAATGATGACTGGTATCCGCTTTCAACTTTGGGCGGCAGCATCATGGCTGCAAATTCCGATTTTGATACTCGTATCTATGGATACAAAAAACTTAGTGAATTTGTGGGAAGTCTCAGTCGGTTTGAATTACGCAAGATTGATTCAATTCTATCCGTTCGACAGGTCAGCCAGCAGAATTAATTAGCACCTATGTATATTTCCGCGACAATGAAGAAGCTGTTAGCCAGCCAAAGCCCACCGAAAACATTGATCCTGACATCGCATTCTCGATGCATTTTTCCGCCCAACAGTCCCGACTAAATTGACGCCTCCAATGCGCGTCGCAATTTTACCGCCGTCATTGTTTCATCAAGCGCAACATCGTCATAAGTGAGCACAGTGTCCCTTTTAACCGCTCGTGTGAGATGGAGGTTTCCCGTTAGCCCCAGCGGCAATGCACCCATCGGCACCGATACGGCGCTCGGCCGCAATTGACCGGCAACAGAATAGCCCCCTTCCCCATCCAAAATCTCTCCCGCGGCCAGATCACGTTTGGCAACTGCTACAACATCGGCGCGAAATTCATCGGCTATCCCGGTGGCTTCTTTTCGCAACCCGACACTGGCCACCGACATTCCAAGCTCAAGTCCGATCAGGTGCCAGCGCTTATAGGCACAGATATAGCGGCCGCTATCATCCGTTTTGACCTTGTATTCTTCAAAACATTTTTGGTGATAGTCATTGGCCGCCCGGACAGCGACCCAAACACCCATGCGTATATCATAGCCAATTTCCGACCCGTCCTCATTGAGACTGTTAAGCACCTCAACCATGCCCGGCTTCGGCAAAACGCCACCCTCTCCGGTCGGGCGCATCAGATTTGGCAGATCGTCAATTGACCCGCGCGGATATGTGAGGCCGTTTGCCGCAACATCCAGTCCACAGGCATTTGCCACTGCAGCCGATTCAATAGCCGGTTTGGTACCGTCAAGAAACGAGTTGAACATTTTGGGATTCAGTCTTCCTACCTCTGCCTGTTCGGCGGTGAGCCCCCAGTGGTCCCAAACCGTATCAGGGGTAGAAAAGCGGAACTGAGGATCCAATTTATGACCACGGCCCGCCGCAACGACGTCAAAACCGCATGTTCGTGCCCAGTCAACAAGCTCGCAAACCATTGCCGGCTGATCCCCATATGCCATGGAATAGATCACTCCAGCCTGCCGGGCGAGTTGCGACAGCTTGGCACCACAAACTGCATCCGCCTCTACAGTGGCGCTGATGACGTGCTTACCGGCATCAAAACACGCAACCAGATGGTCTATCGCAACCAACGGATCACCCGTGCATTCCACAATAATTTCAATCGCCGGATGATCGATCAACAGCTTTGAATCTTCGACAATATTAGTGGATCGATGAGCCAGGGCGTCGTCAAAGGATGCCGCAGAATATTGTTGTTCGTTCCATCCCGCCAACTGCAGATTGGAGCGGGCGGTCTCGACCGACAAATCGGCAATACCAACGACATGAACTCCGGGAAGGCGGACGGCTTGCGCCAGAAACATGGTGCCAAATTTCCCCGCGCCGATTACCCCTAGCCGAATTGGATCATCGGCCGCTTCACGCTTTTGCAACTGCCTGAACAGGCTCATCAATTCACTCCCAAAACTGGCTCACCAGCGACCCGGCATCGATACAATTCTATCAAAACAGAGGTTCGCCTTGTGTCCAGAGCATCATTAATTCAGTACTTCATTGCGTGCCAGATATCGGGCATAAACGATCTGCAATATTGCCAGCAGGAACAAAACTATCGTGAAGGCAATTTCAAAACCGCTCATGGTTTCCTGCGCAGGCACTTCTGCAAGAAACAGATTGTGGATGGTCGTCACAATCATAAAAAAGAACCCGGCGGAAAGCAGCCAGACAGCAGGTCGCAATCTCATCAAGATAAAAATGCTGCCTATGACATACAGCCATACCGCCAGAGCCCAACTACCCTTGGCCCAGGTCGGAAATGCATCCAGAAATGCCAGGCGTTCGGGGGTGAACTGTGCCAGATATTCAGGATTGCGACTGACGGTCATGACATAGTCCATGGCCCCCATGCCGTTCCACAACAGCATAACAATTCCAATAACCCAGAGATGCCAAGGTGTTTTCAATTTTCAATCCCGCCATTGTTTTAGACAATTTATCAGGACTGATATTTGACGCAACTAGCGACGCGTGGTCGCTTCCAAGGCGTCTGGAGGGTCTATTTCATGCAGTTTCGGCACATGGCCGCGTGCGGCACTGCATCAAGGCGTTCGGCGGAAATCGGATTTCCGCATGCCACACAGATAGCGAACTCATCATTTGAGATTCGGTCGAGCGCCGCATCGATCGCAGCTATTTCTTTCAAACCCTCGCGCCCTTGTGACTCATAGACTTCGTCAAATTCACTTTCGGTAGCGTGTTCGCTGAAATCTTGGCTTTTGGGGTCGTCCAATTTGTCTTCCAGACTAACCAGAAGCTTTTGCAACTCATCCTTGCGCAGCATCAACCGTTGACGAAATTCCTCAACATTAACTTTCAAAGCTTCCATGGGTGAATTTCCTTTTTTGGTTTTGCCTCAACAGTCGCCATTGTTTGACTAGGCCAAATATTGGACTTATCTGGAAACTGGCGCTTTGATCCTGATCAATAAATCCGTCCGGCCTGTAGAAGATTGGTGAGCAGCATCAGTCCAACCAATTTCGGGAGCGAATGATTTGCGGCTGACAGGCGTTCACCATCTGCATTTGAAGGGATCAAACAGATGCGCATTTTTAAAATTGTTTCCCTAATTGCGCTGTTGATCATCGGCGTATTGGTGGCGGGTGGTGCGACGCTGGGCTGGTGGCTGAGTGCTCCTTTGTCAGATGCTGACAAACAGGCCCTGTTAAAGTCGCCCCAGTATGAGAACGGTGGCTTCATCAATATCGAGCCACAGGCTGCGTTCGAATTTACGTGGAAGAGCCTGACCGATGCGCTGTCGGCTGATTCCCGATCTGTTCCCACGGGCGAAATCCCGGTCGTCCCGTTTCCGTCCAAATCCCTCACTTTACCACCTCCAGAAGGGTTGCGTGTGACCTGGATTGGACATGCTTCAGTATTGGTCGAAATTGACGGCAAGCGAATTTTGACTGACCCGGTATTTTCTGAGCGCGTGTCCCCATTTTCGTTTATCGGACCATCAAGGTTTCATGCAACGCCGTTGAAGTTGAAGGACCTGCAGGGCATCGACGCCGTGGTTATCTCCCACAATCACTATGATCATTTGGACAAAGCTACGACCCGGCATTTGGCCAGAAAGGGCACGCAGTTTTTTCTCCCTCTCGGCAACAAAACTCAATTGGTGCAATGGGGTGTCCCAGAGGGACAAATCCAGGAACTGGACTGGTGGCAAGAAGCATCAATTGGCTCGCTTAAACTCATCGCCACACCGACCCGTCATTATTCCAACCGCGGTACGTTTGATTACAAGCAAACCCTGTGGACATCCTGGACCATAATTGGCCCTACCAACCGCCTGTTTTACAGCGGTGACACCGGCTATTCATCCGCCTTCCGACAGATTGGAGATCGCTTCGGTCCCTTCGATGTAACCATCATCAAAGTCGGCTCCTATGGTCCAGGCGACTCATGGAGCGATATCCACATGCCACCGGAAGAATCCATTCAGGTGCACCGGGACGTCAGAGGCAAAACCATGCTGCCGGTTCACTGGGGCACGTTTAATCTGGCCTATCATGCTTGGGATGAACCCATCATTCGCACAATTGCGGCAGCCGAAATTGCTAATATCAACCTGCTGACACCGAAAATTGGTGAAATCGTCGATGTTCATAATACCGGATCATTTCCTCACTGGTGGCAGGGGATCAACTGACCAATTTCGATGAATTACCAGTATCATTGTCGCCCACGCGGGCTATTTTGATGCCATCATAACCCGGCCTGAGCTGGTAACTGACATTGAAACATCCCGCCAGGTACCCTGGCGATGCCTTGATACGGATGGCGTGGATAACGTCCTAATCTTCGTTGCAGGACGGCTGGCAACAATAGTCACTTTTATTGATTTCGCTCAAAGCAGCGCCGCTCAATGTCCATCATCCTGGGTTCATCAACCCATCACAGGTGACCATTGGAACACGGACATACAGCCGAAGAAGTCAGCGAACGACTCTCCCAGCCGTTCAAAAACGCCTATCTGAAAGACTGTGTGTATGGCGGCATAGATGGCGCCGTGACCACGTTTGCCATTGTCGCCGGGGTTCACGGGGCCGGATTTTCGCCGACCATAATCCTGGCATTGGGAATCGCCAACGTGCTGGCGGATGGTTTTTCCATGGCGGCAAGCAATTATTCCGCAACAAAGGCCGAGTTTGAAGACATTGAGAGATTGCGAGCTGTCGAGCGGCGGCACATTCGTGATGTTCCGGAAGGCGAGCGCGAAGAAATTCGCCAGATACTGCAGAACAAGGGTCTCTCAGGTCAGACGCTAGAACGGGCTGTGGAAGAGATTTCCAGTAACGAAGAAACCTGGATCGACATGATGTTGGTGGATGAGTATGGCAAAGCACCGGGCGACCCGCGACCGATGCGGTCTGCCCTTGCAACGTTCTTCTCATTCATGGCCTGCGGATTGGTTCCGCTCCTGCCCTTCCTGCTGGCACTCCACGATCCATTCCCGGTCGCAATCATCACCACAGCGATGACCTTTTTTGCCATTGGCATTTTGAAAAGCAACTGGTCCCTGCACCCTTGGTGGAGATCTGGCCTGGAGACATTGCTGATCGGATCCGCTGCAGCTGCGATCGCCTATTATGCCGGGCACTTTGTCAGCTTGCTGACCGGCTGAAACGAAAACCTGTTTTTGTTTGATCCATCTCAATTCAGATATTTCTGATCACCCTAGAATGAGATCATGACGAATACCGCAATTGCTCCGCCAGCGGAAAATGCATCTGTCATAAACAAGAAGAGTGACCCTGCTGATGAATTACAAAACCATTCTGGTATGTCTGACCACGCCAACCAATGCCGAACGATTGATGAAAGCGGCCCGCTTGCTGGCACGCAAGTCCAACGCTCATCTGATTGGATTGCACACGCTGCAGTCAATTGAAGTCTATCCGGGAATTGTTGTCGACCTGCCACGACAGGCGGTGGATTCCTTTGACAATGAGCAGGCCAAACAGGCGGCCGAGATCAAGGCAGTATTTGATAAATACACTGCGGGTGAAGACTTTATATCCGAATGGCGTCTGGTCAAAGCCGGGTCTGCACATGCCGCTGACCGGATGGCTGAACATGCATTGTGTGCCGACCTTGTGGTCATGGGTCAGCCGGATCCGGATTCTGATCGAGCCGACCAGCGTGATGCGCAGGAAACAGTGATAAAGCAATCCGGGCGTCCAGTACTCGTAATCCCTTCCGTTGGAGAATTTGATTCCATCGGAAAACATGCCCTGATCGGATGGAGCGCAACCCGCGAAGCCAGTCGCGCCCTGCACGATGCAGTGCCGCTTCTGGTGGGTGGCGGCAAAGCAACCATTCTTTGGGTTTCCCATACCGACAAGGACGCAGCTTATCTGGAAACCACCGCGCACGCCGTAGCCGGCTTACTCGACCGCCATGATATCGAGGCGTCAGTTGCCCATTGGCAAAACACCAAGATTGCAATCTCCGATGCCCTGCTGAATGAGGCGTTTGACCGCGGTGCAGACATGATTGTCACCGGTGCATTTGGCCATTCGCGTTTCTATGATTTTGTCATCGGTGCAACAACCACCGGATTACTGGACCACATGACTGTACCGGTCCTGTTTTCCAACTAGTGCAAACTTCACTACTAACGGGAGATCGATCATGAAAACTCTGCTTGCCATCCATGAAGTTGACGGGGACCTTGGCGACCTCAAGCAATTGATCAGTATTGCCCGACATGCGGGGGCACATCTCAATGTTGTCGTGCTCGGGGTTGTCCGCATTGTGCCAATGACGGCGGCTCCTGGGGTGCCGGACTTTTACTACAGCGAAACCAACAGCGAGATGATCGAGGCCGGAAAAGCAAGGGTAACGGAAATAGAGGCTTTGGTGGCTGCCGAAGATGTGTCAGCAACCATCACTCTGGAGTGCCGGGATCCAGCGCTGATTGAGCAGACATTCCTGCACCATGCAATGTTTTGCGATGCCACGTTGTTTGCAAACCAGAGCGTTCTGAAAAGTGATCTGACAACCCGCGCTTTCAACGGCGCGCTGTTGGAAACCGGAACGCCAATTCTTGTTCTAGGACCCGACGCTGAAACTCTTCCAACTGTTAGCACCATCATGATTGCCTGGAACGGTGAACCGCAAGCTGCCAAGGCGGTACATCAAAGTCTGCGCTGGATTGAAGGCGAAGCCGAAGCCCATGTGGTGCTGGTTGATCCTGACGAATATACCCATGGCCCAAACCCCGGTGATGATCTTGCAACCTATTTGTCGCGTCAGGGGCTCAAGGTGACTGTTGATCGACTCCCAGGTGGACGTCGCGAGGTTGCAGACGTTTTGCTGGAACGTGCCGTCGACATCAATGCAGATCTTCTGGTCATGGGTGCCTATGGTCATTCCCGACTGCGCGAATGGCTACTCGGTGGCACGACGCGGGACATTTTGCAAAAAGCTCAATTGCCCGTGCTGATGGCCCATTGATCCCACACTTCAGGCCAGCAGGTCTGTCAAGATTCCGGGGACCATATCTGAAATATCGCTGGCAACAAGTCCGGGACCAAAGCGAATAGCGGCTTCGCCATGGATCCATGTTGCCGCACAACAGGCGTGAAAGTGTGGCATGTTCTGCGCCACCAGACCGGCAATCAAACCAGCCAAAACATCGCCGGTTCCCGCCTTGGCCAGATAGGGACTGGCATGGCTGTTGCAGGCAATCTGACCATCCGGGCTTGCAATGATCGTATCGGCAGATTTCAAGACAATAATCGCCCCGCAAGCTTCAGCAGCACGCTGCGCAGCGATTACGTGATCGGCTTCAATGGCCCCGAATATACGTTCAAACTCACCAAAATGCGGCGTTAGGATGCAGTTCCCATCAAGCTGTGCAAACTGATTCTGCGCCGGCAACCCATCAGCGTCAAAAATCCGCGCTTTCAATTTTTTTGCCGCCAACAGTTCATCGTGATGTTGTTGGGTAATACCACCGCTGCCGCCCAGCCCGATATCCATTTTGGTCAGACTCTGCGATTGAACCATAATATCGGCAGGAAGGCAGCATCGATATATATCGCCGTTGGATGGCGCCACAACGCTAACCAAACCCGCACCGATGCGGTTGCAGGCAGTGGCTGCTAATCTTGTTGCTCCGGTCAGTAGGGGAGCAGCATATATGCCGACAAAGCCGCGATGATATTTGTTTGCCTGACGGTCAGGTTTGGGTAGCGCGGCTTTCCACAAATCTGGATGATTGACGATGAGTGCCATTAAATTGGTCTCCGAAATCCGCCGCCACAATGTCTGCAATCCTGCATCCGGGCGTTGATGTGGGTCAATCCAAACCTTGCGGCGCGCAACAATTCAAGGATGGTTCAAGTTGTATCCGCAATGGTACCCCAACTCCCCAAAGTGCTGCAGTCTGATGCGCCCGGGTGAAGGTGGTCAGCTGGATCCGGTATATTGCCAAGATTGCTAGCCTGCCAGCCCAATGCTTTCAAACCAGCAAGAATATCATCATCAAATTCCGCACTGCGAACATAGTCCGCATCTCTCATGACCCACTCGCCATCTGTCATCACTCCGTATAGCCGTCCGGACTGCTGATCTGCGAAACGCAGTTCAGGCATTGAACGGGCACATTGCAGCAGGAACTGAAGATTGTCCTCCGCCTGTTCTGCAGTCTCCAGATATACCTGTTCGGGACCAGCCGCTTCAACATCGATTTTCTTGTAACGTTCAATATCGAGTAGTTTTGAAACGTCGAGGATCGTCAAGCCATCGTTCCAGCCAAAGGCAACTGTTCTGGGCAATTCGCCCTGCTTTACACTGTTATCAAGAAATTCATGGTGAACTTTTTTCGCCGATGAAGCCCATGAAAGAAACAGCGCCGGCATGCCGGTATAGGCTTCAATATTGTGGTCCAGCAGATCATCGACCGCTTTATAACGCCCCGTGGATAACCCACGATGATAGGCACGTTCCACCGTCGCTTCCGGTGGTGTGATAACGTAAAACATGAAAACCGTATCGCCAAATCGGGTCAACAACTGACTGGACTGGTCGTCTCCAACACTGAAACTATCAAAACGAAAACGATCAATCAGCAAATGCGGAATCGTTCCGGCTTCCGCACGCCGTGCCATCTGACGATCAAGTTTGCGGTCTATCAGCGCCAGTTCATGCCCCGTTAGCATGGCCCCATACTTGTGATGTTCGCCCAAAGATTCATAGTCCAGCAAATATTTGCGCCAGTAGTCGGGACTGACCAGTGCAAAATCCTCCCAGGCAATACCCAGCCGTTCGGCCAAAGCTCTTTGTTTGGGTCTGATGGTGCTTTTTCCAGCAGCCGATGCACCTTTTACATTCATGATGAATGGCTTTTCCTGACTTGGCAGAAAACGATAGCCCTCGGCCCGTGCTCCTAGTTCAAATAGTGGTGCGACTGCTTCTCCGAGTTTTAAGCTTGCCCAGTCATTCAGCACCAGTCCCGTAGCCATTTGCACAATGGTCGCGTCATCCCCAACCAACCGCCCTCGATGGCCGATAATGCTGTTGACCACTATCAACAGAGATTTACGGCATATCTTTTCAAACTCTGTTTCAGAATGCTGAACATCGCTTCCCATCGCCGCCAGGCGTTGCTCAAAAGTGAGGGCCTTGTCCGGCTTTGCCCCAGCAATTCCTGCAAAGATCCGACCAACAATGCCTTGTTTGGATGGGCGTGACGATTTGGTCCCTGACCGGTGCAATAGCGACAATTGCCGTTGAATTTCTTCCCTCGCATCTGCGCGCACTGTCTCGAATATCACCCGAAGACCGTCCAGTTCCGGCTCGACATATCCCTCATAAAGGCGAGCGACCATACTGCGCAGATTGATGCCCAACTCCTCATAATCCGGACCATCGGGAACAGAAAGGGTAATCGTCACCCGAATCAGCAGGCCGTGGACAATCAGTCGTTCCGGTCGAAAAACCACGAGATCGAAGGGAGACAGTCCGCTGAAGTCACTGAGTTCATGGGCAGTTTCAAAATCTGTTTCAACGTTTTCAGTGCGAAACATCGTCGACTGCGGCAGCACATCACGGGGAATGCTGGAATTCAGCCCCGGGCACCAGGGTCCTTCTTCAGTTGATCTGTCGCCGATTGTCGAAACTCCTTACCCCTCATCACCATAGCTGGCCCGTGCACGTTTGCGACGGAAACCCAAATAGACCGGGTAAATGATGAGCGCGAGGGCAATTAACATACAGGTAAGTGAGATCGGGCGCTCAAAAAACGTCATCACGTCTCCCCGACTTGATATCAGCGATTGCCGCAGCGATCGCTCTGCCAAAGGACCCAGCACAATAGCAAGCACGGCAGGCGCCACCGGATAGTTCAGCTTGCGCAACAGATATCCGCCAGCCCCCAGGACCATCATCAACCACACATCGAACATCCGGTCTGTGGTCGAGAAAACACCAACAAAACACAACACGAAGATGATTGGTGTCAGCATGGTGAACGGCATTGCCAGAACCCGGACAAATACCGGGATCAACGCAAGATTCAGGATCACTGTGACAAAATTCGCCACATACATTGATCCGATCAGACCCCAGACAAAATCCGGCTTTTCAGTGAACAATAGCGGTCCGGGGCGCAAGCCCCAGATGATCATGCCTCCCAACAGGATTGCAGTGGTTGGCGAGCCCGGAATACCCAAGGTAATCATCGGCAGCATCGATCCGGTCGAGGCCTCATTGTTGGCAGCTTCAGGAGCCGCTACACCCGAGACATTTCCTTTGCCAAAGCTTTCTGGATCCTTGGAAAAAGTTTTCGCCAAACCGTATGACATCAGCGACGCAGGAGTAGCCCCAGCCGCCGGCAAAGTGCCTACAAAAAACCCGATAATCGATCCAAGAGTTGTCGTCGGCAAATATTCTTTCAACTTGCCCAGGTTTTGCTTAAACCGCGACCATGTGGTTTTGACCGCATGTATCTCAACCTTGCCTTTCGTCGTTTCCAGCGTCCAGAGCATTTCACCAATGCCGTAGATGCCAATCGCCAGCACCAGGAAACCAATCCCCCGCTGCAATTCGACCATGTCAAAGAATACGAGTCTTGGTTGTCCGGTGATAATATCAAACCCGACAGAGGCCATGACCAGACCCAGCAAAATCATGAAGATTGTCTTGGGAATGTCGTCTCCACCCAGCCCGATAAACGTTGCAAAGGCCAGCACCATCAACGCGAATTCTTCTTGGGGCCCGAATTTCAGTGCAAACACTGCCAAAGGTGGAGCAAACAGCGTAAATAGAATGACGGAAATTGTTCCGCCGATAAACGAGGCGATCGCCGCCGCCGTCAGCGCCTGATCGGCCCGACCCGATCGCGCCATGGGCCGTCCATCAAATACTGTCGCCACGGCAGTTGAGGCACCGGGAATACCCAGCGTAATGGAACTGATCGCCCCGCCATACATGGCCCCGTAATAAAGCGCTGCCAAGAAGATTATCGCTGCGGTTGGTGGCACCAGAAATGTCACCGGCAGCAATATCGCCACGCCGTTAACAGAACCCAGGCCAGGCATTGCGCCGATGAACAGACCAGCAAGGCAGCCAACCACGATCATGAACAGGTTCAGCGGTTCGAAACTCTGCGCAAGCCCACTTGCCAAAAGTGTAAATACATCACCCATTAGACTACTCCTTAGCCCCAATCACATCAGGTACTCCCACCGGTAATTGTCGAGCCAAAGGAAAGCTTCTTCAAAGATAGGCCAGCCTTTTGGCAGGTATTTCGACAGCTGCCACTCAAATAGAAAATAGATAAAGATTGGCCCACCAATCACGAAAGACCAGACGATCTTCCAGCTGTGTTTGCCAACGACCCGCATGTAAAAACCAAGGAACAGGGCAATCGAGACATAGCTGCCAACAATTCCAACCAGGATCAGCATAGCTGTCAGCGAGAAGAAAGAAGTCGCCACCAATCCAATGCTGTCGGGGTCAATATAGTGGGTCAGGTCTCGACTTTCCGACGTCGCTTTTCGAAACCAGCGAACCAGCGTCCACAGGCAAGTCAGCGCCATTCCTGCAGACAGCCAAAATGGCCAAACACCAGCCCCGGGGCCACGTCCCTCGATCCACTCGATACTCAGTCCATCCGAATGAATGCTCCACATCAGACCAAGCGAGCCACAAAGCAGGGCTATGCCCATCCAAAATTCAGCCATTCGCATTGTCATAATAAATCCTTCCCAGCACGACCGGTTTCGCACCGATCTGGGCAGAGCTTGCCCTTGCCAGAACCATTTGGGCTCGGCTGCATAGTCACATTTGTGTTGCAAGTCTTGCGTCCGGGCCGGTCTAAACCGGCCCGGATTTTATTGGCTTATTCGCCGGTAATGGCTTTTGCGCCGACCGATTCGATCAGAGCTTTGTGTGCAACAATGTTGTCAGCGTGGAAACTGGCCAGATCCCCGCCTTTCATCATGTTGTCGCAGGTCAAACCGTCTGACACGCAGAAATCCTGCCATTCCTTGCTGTTGAACAGCTCCTGGAACAATCCGGTATAGAATTCCACAGCATCAGCTGACATGCCTGGAGGGCCATTAACCGAGCGCTGCATGTAGTACTCGATGTCGATACCCAGCTCCTTGGCTGTCGGCGTATCCGGGAAAGCAGCCATGCGCTCACCGGTAAACTGAACCAACGGCTTGGAACTGCCAGCTTTGTAGAATTCCATTTGCTCGGCCGGGTTATTCACCGTCGAGTCGATCTGCTTACCAATCAGGTTCTTGGCCACGGTACCACCACCCGGGAACGGAATGTAGGTTACGTCATAGCCAAAATGGTTTTCCATCATCGCAGTCAGAACAGAGTCTTCCTGACCTGACCCAGTACCACCAACTTTCCAGTCGAGTCCGGAGCCTTTCACAGCCGCTACATAGCTTTTGACATCGGTGATGTCCTTGCGGTCGCTATGGACCCACAACAGGAACGTATCCATCGCCATCAAACCAATTGGCGTGAACTTCGTCACGTCAACACCGAGACCTTCCTGGATAATCGGCGTGGTATAAAAGCTGTTAAGTGTCATCATGACGGTGTGATCATCGCCAGCCTTATCCTGCATGTAACGCAGTGCTTCAGCGCCGGAACCGCCCGGCTTGTTGACCGGAATGAACGGACGTGAACTAAGGCCCTTTTTTTCAATAAGGCCTTGTAGCAAACGAGCAATCTGGTCGGCACCACCACCGGCGCCAGCCATAATGGTAACTACTCAGCTACCCTATTTCTGCTGCCATTAGGTGCGACAATTTGAT
>JAALLE010000140.1 GCA_011087605.1 Hyphomicrobiales bacterium | reverse complement strand
GTCTGATGGGCCGTCTATAAAAGCATCAGGTTGGGGTAGCTGGGTAGTTACAATGTATTATTGTTTTTCCCGTCAGAATAGGACCGGTTTTTGATGTAAATATGACCCACCCAACAGCGGTGGATAAACTTATGGCGATTGGAACAAATAAATATATCTACTTTACCGCCGTTGCTATTGTTTTCCATTTAAAGATCATTGCCCTGGCTGACCCGGACGCACGACTGGGAGAATTTATCAAGAAACTCGAAGCAACTGAGGGAAAACTTTATCCCCTCCGGCACCCAAAAAACCCCTTGCATCCGTATATCGGGAGGCCTTTCGAAGAGGGGCTTGATGCTCAACAACGCACCAAACTCCATCAAATGCAGGAGAACGGCACGTGCGGCCTCGACATTGAGACAATGATCGAAACGGGGCTTTTAGACCTCTATCCGTTTCTCAAACCCGCATTTGAGGCCGGTTCGACCGGATATCAGGCAAAGAGACTGCTCATTTTCGGCATCATTCCTGCCTATTCCCGCTGTTTGCATTATCAAATTCGTCGAGAGCATCAATTGGACAAGTTTGCCGCATCCTTCGACCCGATAGATTTCGACGGTGGTCGGCTATTTACGCTGACCCATCGCCCCCCTGGGAACAGGGGCCTCATCTGGGACAAACTACGCAGCCAGATGCATGGCTTGGGAAATCTCGCCATCTGCGCCGATTATCCACCATCGATCGCAGACCTGATGACCGTCATCAACAAACCGGGTGGCATCCGGCTGACTAAACAGGAAACTCTTTATATTGGCGCAAGGGCGCGGCACCACAACCTGCTCACGGAACAGGAGTTTCAGCGGGCCATTTCGCGGCTGAAAAGCGGCCCCACCTACCCCGATTACAATGTTTCCCTGCTGCTCAAAGCTCGGCATACGAATATCCTGACAATGCCACATATTGCTGGATATTGGCAGGCCGCATGCCGCATAAGCTTTTCAATAGATTTGGAAAAATAGCCCAGCCCTGCAACTGGGCAGGTTTGCGAAAATCCCTTTGCCAACAGGGCTTCTGCCGATTTTTGCCCAGACTGTGCGATTCCACACATTCATATTGGGTTCAGGTAGCGCATATTAGCGTTAGCAGAACTCCTCAGGATCGGGGAGACATAGCAGGGAAGAGGAAAGAGTTATGAAAGTCACAACCCTTTTAGCAGCCGCAGCAGTTGGTGCTGGCCTGGCATTTGTCGCGCCTGCTGCCGATGCAATGCCGCTGGGCAACGCACCGGTGGATGTCAGCCAAACCAACACGGTTGAAAAAGTACACGGTCGCCATTGTCGAATCCGTCGCGGACACCGCTCACGTTGCCGACGTCCAGGTCGCCGCGCCCATCGCCACACCCATTGCCACCATAACGGGTGCCACAAGCACAGACATACCAGTCGTCACCACCGCTCAAACGATTATTATCGTCGTCGCGGTCGGTTCGGAATCTATCTGAACTTCTAATCTCCAAATAGTTTCAGTTAGACAATCAGCTGCGGGAGCCGAAAGGCTCCCGTTTCTGTTTTAAGACCATTGCCATGGCCAATGCGATTCAAGCCCATCCACCTGTTTTGATCAGTGTTTTCACATGCGTGCGTGCGTAGCGAGGTAATACAACGTGCTCCCCTGTTTCCTGAACAGTGTAGCCAAATTCAATATTCTCCAACAGTTCGCTCATGTGGTCTGTACCGGTTTGTGGCTCGATTTTGTCCGCAGGCTTTGGAGTTTGCATTCCGTTCCAAAAAGCACCTGCGACCAGATCCCAGAGCGATTGACCCAATCCGTGGCGGTGCTCAGCGTCATTTATGGCTGTATGCGTCATTTCTCTCTCCGTATGGAATTGCCCGGTTGAAGCCATTTAAGTGCCAAAAATTGCATCTAACAATCCTATGATATAGATATCTAGCATCGAATAATTCGATATAGGGCAACAAAACATCTCCACTTACCGCGACCTCTTGAACCTCGACTTCAATGCTCTCAGGACACTTCGGCTGGTCTATCAGCTCGGCTCGTTTTCCGACGCGGCTGACGCCATCGAGGTCAAGCAGTCAACCGTCTCCTATACAATTGACCGATTGAGAAAGGCGTTGAACGACCCGCTTATTGTTCGGCAGGGAATACGCAATGTGCCGACAGAACGGTGCCGCGAACTCATCCCGATCATTGATCGCATTCTTGCCGAAGCAGAAACCATGGAGGATCAAGGTAACTTCGATCCATCGAAATCGACGGCGCAGATCTCCATCATTTGCGCCACTTTTGGCCTTCGGGTGGTCTTGTCGAACGTGCTCAAACGGGTGCGTCAATTGGCGCCGGGTATCAAAGTGGACCTGCTGGAGCGTTATCATGGTGTGTCCGATTATCTGCAGGAAGGTAAGGCCGACATTGCGCTGACGGTGACCGATATCGACGTCAGCGGCATATATTCTCATTCTTCACTGATTACCGATTTCTCGGTCTGCATTATGGACCCGCAAAACCCCTTGGCTGGCAAAGCGTTGACCGAAAAGGACATTCAGGACGCCAAACATATCGCGACCCGATTGTGGGCCAACTGGGTGCAACCATTTGAGATGGTCGCTGAGAATCTGGGAATTAAGCTCGACCAGGTAATTTCGGTCACCAATCCAGCACAAATCCCGACATTGTTAAGGGAAACGGACCTGCTTGCTGTGGTGCCCGGCAGCCTTGCCAGGACCTATGAAAATCAACTTGGTATTGCCCAACTCCCGTTCAAAGTGCCCGTCTCATTGAACATGCACTGGCCGGCAGCGGCCAACCGTTCCAACCTCAGCATCTGGATACGCGGCATCATCATTGAAGAAGCAGATAAGGTAAGCCGGGTGCTAAACGCCGAGC
The DNA here is from genome assembly GCA_011087605.1 of Hyphomicrobiales bacterium. Lineage (GTDB taxonomy): Bacteria > Pseudomonadota > Alphaproteobacteria > Rhizobiales > Rhizobiaceae > Pseudahrensia. Next base: position 4,959 of record JAALLE010000140.1, on the reverse strand, counting down.
ACTGAGGGTTCAGCGTTACCTGAAATTAATTCGGTATCGCTGCGGCATGAGTGCTATTCCTGGGCAATGCTGCAACAATAACGGAGCGAATATGTCGGTTCAGAAAATGCCATCTCTGTTTGGCTTGTTCACACAACTCAGACAATTGCGCCAATTGGAAGAGGAGCAGGCCAATTCAAACCAGTTTCTAGCACAAGCACTTGTGAAGGAGAAAATGGAGGGGCACCGTCTTGCGGTAATTGCCCGAACAATCGCGCTGGGTTTGGTGGGGCTCCTGTTGCCTATTTTAAATCCAAACTTCCATGTTCTGTATTATGAATTCTTTGTCCTGCTGTTTATCGCCCTGGGTTGGCTTCAGCTGCGTCTGTCAAGCGTTGGATACTCCAAGGGTGAACTCGGTCTCATATTTCTTGACCTCAGCCTGTTGACCATTTTGTTCATCACGCCGAATCCGCTTCTCAGCGAAGAAATACCGGCGGCGATGAACTACCGGTTCGGCAATTTCATCTACTATTTTATCATTCTTGCAGTTGGTACACTTGCTTACTCCTGGAGAACTGTTTGGGGCATGGGAGCATGGGTGACGGTGCTCTGGTTGGTCGGATTCCTGTATGTCTCCTGGTTTGGGCATGAAATTCCGCAATTGAGTGTAGCCGCCGCGACTGCATTTGATGGCCACAACCTTGTTGCAGGTGAACTGGACCCCAATGGCGTTCAACCAGCGGTTCGCATTCAGGAGATGGTGGTCTTTTTGATCGTCGCCGCAATTCTGGCGCTGAAGGGTTGGCGGTCAAACCAATTGTTGTTGAAACAAGCCGATATCGCCGCCGAGCGAGCCAATCTGTCGCGCTATTTCCCATCAAGCCTCGTTGACGTTCTGGCCTCGACTGATCGCGATATTGGCGCCGTGCGCGCACAGGAAGTCGCTGTACTGTTCACTGATATCGTCGGATTTACACAATATGCAGAGCAACATTCGCCGGAAGACGTGATGGAATTGCTGCGCCACTATCACGCATTTGTCGAACGCTCGATTTTTCAAAATGGCGGCACGCTGGACAAGTATTTGGGCGACGGGGTGATGGCAACATTCGGTACACCCGAAACCAAACCCGCCGATGCTGCCAATGCACTTAAGGCAGCTACGCAATTGATCAGCGAAACCGAAAACTTCAACAAAGATCGCGAAGCCCGCGGCATTGCTCCTATCAAGGTGTCGATTGGCGTGCATTTCGGACCGGTTATCCTGGGAGATATCGGCCCCTCCAGACGATTGGAGTTTGCTGTAGTCGGCGACACAGTAAACGTTGCGAGCAGACTGGAGGCGTCAACTCGGGATCTGGGTTGCCAGTGCGTGGTGAGCCAAGAATTGATGCAACGGGCCAGTATGTCGGACGAAACTGACCCGCCGTATCTGGCGAATTTTTCGGCCAAAGAGGCAATCAAATTGCGCGGACGCAAGACATCAATAGACATCTGGACCGCTTGAAAATTATAGGCATTCAGATGAGCCCCTTCAGGTACTCCATAAAGGGCTGGCCTTCGTATTTGGCATGGCCGTCGATTGGGTCGGTGACAATGTTGTCAAAATGCATATCAAGCACAGTTGCACGCTCATGATGGAGCGGACTGGAACAAAAACACATTTGGCTCCATTCGATATTACCCTCCTGATTGACCACTGCCCGTTTCATTGACGCAACCAGCTCCGGTCCGTCTGGCCGCTGATCAGCAACAGTGCCGTCTGTAAGTTTTGCGAATAATTCCTGAGCCGTTTGCGGGTTAAACTTGGCCTGGACGTGGTAAATCATGCCTTCTCTCCTAAACAAATTTGTCGACCGCGTGCGTCGATCACTAGCAGTCTAATTCCTCAGGTTAACTTGAGGTCAAGTCCGGTTTGCCATTTCCTCAACAACACGAAAAATGGGCGCAACATTTGCGAGCTTCAACTTTTTTAAGAACCGGCACGCGGTTTCGGTTATCGTCATCCATCAATCGACCAGTTGTCTGCCCATGGGGGGTGTTGGAAATGCCAATCATCGAAACCGCAAACAAGGATGTTCAGGCACTCAAGGGTCTGCACCTTTATCACTTCTGGTTGTCCAGTTGCTCTCAACGCGTGCGCATGGTTCTGGCGGAGAAAAATCTGGAATGGGTGGATCATCCGGTCGATATCAGCGCGCACGGCATGGAGCATACGAGCGAAGAATATCAATCCATTCATCCTGATGGTCTGGTGCCGGCGGTGGTTCATGACGGCCAGGTGATCATCGAATCCATCGACATCATTGATTATCTCGATCAGCAATTTCCCAAGATTTCACTGCACCCCGAGTCCGTCGCCCAGCAACAGGAGATGCACCAGTGGATGCGTCGCGCCGATGCGGCTCAGCACAGCATTAAAACGCTCACCCATGAATTTCTGTTTAAACCCGATCGGATGCGCGGTGAGCAACTGGCCAGGTTTGTCTCGAGTCACAAGAACCAGGAACTATGTGAATTCCTGAAAGTGTTTGGGTCGGATCAAGGATTCCCCAGAGAAGAAATAGAATCTGAGCTTAAGCTGCAGCATGATGAGTTTGTTGCTTTGGATCTTGCGCTGAAGGAAAAAGACTGGCTGGTGGGCAGCCAATTCTCATTGGCCGATGTCGCGTGGATACCCAATGTCAGACGCCTCGACATCATGCACTACCCCCTCAACCGCCACCCCAATCTGGCAGCTTGGTATGAACGCATCAAGGCCCGCCCCAGTTACCAGACCGGCATCGCCGACAGCGAAGTGCCCCCGGCAATGGCTCATTTCAAAGATTATTGCCTTGAGCGCGCATCGCAAGGCACCGGCGTTTCCTCCTTTAGCCCGTTGGCGGACTGATCGCATTCATCGAGAAATTCGATGGATTTTGGAGCGCGGGTATGAAACATATGTCCTCAAACCGACAACATGGACTTGAGCATGGACTTTCTGACCGACCCCTTTCTAGTTTCCGCAGATAAATTTGATGGCCCTGTGCTGGTGACCGGCGCCGGCGGCTGCATTGGTGCCTGGGTATGCGCAATTTTAAGCCGATCCGGTGTCTCGGTAATTGCATCAGATTTGAAACCAAGCCCAGATCGTGCCGCATTGATCATTGGCGATCAGGCCGCTTCAGCCCTGGATTGGGTCGCGCTGGACGTGACTGACGCTGCAGCCGTTTCGAACCTGGTCACATCCCGCAAAGTTCGGGCGATCATTCATCTGGCCGGATTGCAGGTGCCTTTTTGCGCAGCAAACCCGGCGCTCGGAGCGCGGGTGAATGTCGAAGGCACAATCAATATTCTGGAAGCCGCACGGGCGAACAACATCAAACGCACGACCTTCGCATCATCAGTAGCGGCACTTTGCTTCCCCGCAGGCGGCCCTTACAAAGAAACGCTTTATGGCGCCTACAAAGTGGCGAATGAACAAACTGCCTTTGTTTACTGGGCGGATTGGCAAGTGCCGACCATCGGAATGCGCCCGAACGTTGTCTACGGAATTGCCCGTGATCAGGGGATGAGTTCAAAAACAACGACCATCATTCAGGCTGCTGCGATGGGTAAAGCCTATGACATTCCGTTCACCGGACCCTATTCCTGGCTCTATGCCGGGGAAGCCGCTGCGGCCTTTATCGCGGCGATCAGCGAAGATGGCGAAGGCGCGCACATGTTTGACATGAACGGGCGCTGCGAGACGGTTGAAAGCAGTCTGGAAGTCGTTCGCGGGCTCGATGATTCGATGCAGATCAGCGCGTCGGGTTCACAATTTCCATTCCCACCTGATCTCGATGAATCACCCTTACGCGCCCACCTGGCCGATTATCCCACCGTCTCGTTGCAGCAGGGCATCGAAGACACCTGGCGCGCCTTCAAGCAATTGCAAGATGCGGGACGCATACCACCTCTGCCGGAATAACCACGTACGATCCTGCATGTAACTGATTGGTGGAATTGCGGCGATTCAATCGACAACCAGACCGAAGCCAGTGCGCTTTCCGACAGGTGTTCGATTGTGCTAGGATTCCTATGTCTCCAAAGCTGAGGCAAAACTCCTGCCGTGGGAAAAGCTGATAGTGTGCCGCCTGATCTCCCCTCTCCTGCCGCGATTGCACCTTTGTTGCACCGCCCTCGCTGTACTCATCCTCATTGTGCAGGCGCCGATTGCGGCGGCACAAAACATTGCCTTTCCGCAGGACAACGTATCTGACCTTCGAGGGCTGTTGAATGTGTTTCACACGTTTAACCAGGCCTGCCTCAAGCAACCTGCCCATCGCGACCTGCCGGCCAAACTCGCCCCCGATGGTTATCAGGTCGTCTCGGGCCTTGACCATTTATGGGGTCCGGGTTCCGATGCTTCAACTGACAAGGTTGCGGTCCTGACGAAGACCGGAACCGAACAAGGTGACTGGGATGGTGGGCACCTGTTTGTCGAGTTCTCGATGCCGACCGGGCCGAGACCCAATGGAAAATGCACTGTAAAATGGAAGCGGGCCTGGGACTACAAAGAAGGCCGGGCAAAAATTGCCTTTGGCTTGTTTGGCGTATTTGACGCGCAGGTTTCTTATCATCTGAGAGCTGTTCTCAACTCAAGGCCGGACGATTCATTTATCTGGAAAAGAAAGACCTTTGCCGGTGTGAGCGATTGGATCTCTCCGTGTTGGGGTGGAAAGTTCTGTAATTTCCAAGTTCTATACGACTTCAATCCTGACCGAGGCATTGATATCTCGATCACCCGTGAGACGACCCAGCCCTGAATCAGACCGCGTCTTTGCCATTCAATGCGATTTCGACTTGAGCGAAGGCGATGGTCCGCAATCTCCATCCCCACATATCAGCTTCAGCGTTTTGAATGCGCCGACAACCATCGTCACATTATTGGCGCTTGATACGGGTAACTACCCAGCTACCCCAACCTGATGCTTTTATAGACGGCCCATCAGACGG